>NZ_CP071527.1:322500-622500 GCF_023921225.1 Legionella lytica | reverse complement strand
TCCTTCGCGTGAAATGGCAGCATTTAAAGCAAGAACGCGTTCTTTGTTTAGCCGCCTTCAGGCTATGGAGAAAACTGGGTTTGCCAGTAATAAGAACGATAAGAAGAAAAAGAAAGTTGGGTAAATTCCCGAGCATACCGCGTATTTGCGTAGCATAATACGGGGATTTGTGCCTCTACCACTCCCGTATTACGACCTTGTCTAATACGGGTTACGCTTATTGAGTGGCCTGATCATCCAAATAAATAACGACAAATAACTACTGAGGCAATAATGCCCGCTAGGTCTGCCAATAAGCCGGCGGGAATTGCGTGGCGTGTTCTACGAATACCTACGGAACCAAAATACACCGCAATGACATAAAAAGTTGTTTCTGTACTACCCATCATGGTGGCGGCAGTTTTAGCAATCAATGAATTTCCGCCATATTGATGAATCAACTCGGCCATAATTCCTGTTGAGGCACTACCCGAGAAAGGACGAATCAGCGCTAAGGGCAAGACTTCTGAAGGCATGCCAATCAACTCCATAAGTGGAGCAAGCAATCGTCCCAATAAGGTAAAAAAACCAGACGCCCGCAGCATACCAATCGCCACAATCATGGCAATCAAATAGGGTAAGATATTTAAAACCGTATCGAATCCTTGCTTGGCACCGACAATAAAAGCATCAAACACATTAACTTTCTTTATCGCCGCATAAAGCGGTATACCCACAACAAACAACAAAAGCATCCAATTAGATAGTTGATTGGCTATTCCACTCATAAGCTATCCGCCTTTTCAACACTAAAAACAGGTAATTTAGCAAGTTGCCTCACCGCAATAATTGCCACTACGGTGGAAATAATCGTTGCTATTAAAGAACTGAAAACCACGCTGGTTGGATTCGTACTGCCATTAGCAGCGAGATACGCAATAGCGGTTGCAGGAATTAACTGCACGCTGGATGTGTTAATCGCAAGAAAGGTACACATAGAATTACTGGCAACCCGGGCATGTTGATTCAGTGCTTGCAATTCTTTCATTGCTTGCAATCCAAATGGCGTTGCTGCATTGGCAAGGCCAAGCATATTTGCCGAAATGTTCAGAGCAATCGCCCCCATTGCCGGATGATCAGTAGGCACGTCCGGAAATAATCGTCGTAATACAGGTCGCAAGATATTACCCAATATTTTGATCAAACCAGACTCAGTGGCTATAGACATAATACCTAGCCACAAACACATAATTCCAGCCAACCCTAGAGCAATTTCAAAACCAAGTTTGGCAGAATCAGTGACTGCACGAACCACCTCATCAATACGTCCTTCAATGACACCAACCACAATTGAAGTCAGTATCATTCCCAACCAAATTATATTCAGCATTCTTGCCTCCAGGCGCGGGAACAAGTTAACATGTACTCCATAGCCAGCTCAAAATATAAGATTCTTCTGATGAAATGCACCTCAACCCCCTTACGCAAATTCGCTTTGCTCATTGGTTTTCTTGCATGTACAAGCAGCCATGCATTTGACTCCAAAGCTACTGAAAAACAAGCAAATTCATCAATAGAAGAACTATATCATAAGCTAAACCACATGCCGAATATTTCTATGACCATGCGCATTGATTGGATAAGTAAGCACTTTATCGGGGTGCCTTATGTACTGGGTTCTTTAGGGGAAGGTCCAAATGGCCGTTATGATCAATTTCCTCAATATCGTGTAGATGCCTTTGACTGTGATACTTATGTAAATACGGTGGTTGCTTTGGCATTAGCAAATTCACTCCCCTCATTCCAACAATGCATACAACAAATGCGCTATAGCAATGGCAAAGTATCTTATATTCACCGAACTCATTTTACAGGTTTAGATTGGAATCAATACCATCAACAAGAAGGGGTATTCAAAGACATTACTCAAACAATCAAAAACAAGGACAATAAACCCATAGCACAGGTAGCTACCGCAACCATCGAAAAACCCAATTGGTATGCCTACAAAACGATTGAAACCATCCGCTTACAAAATGCCAACAAAGCAGAACAAGAAAAACGCTTAGAAGAATTAAAAGCGAAAGGAGCGAAACTGGAGGTTACTGCGGAAAATGTGCCTTACCTGCCTTTAGCTGTTTTATTCCCAAAACAGAATAAACCTGATTTACAATTATTCGCGCAAATTCCTAATGGTGCGATTGTTGAGGTTGTACGACCTAATTGGAATGTGCGGGATAAAATTGGCACCGCTTTGAATATATCGCACTTAGGCTTTGCTATTTGGAAGGAGAACGTGTTGTATTTTAGAGAAGCCTCATCCGAATATGGTAAAGTAGTCGATGTTCCTTTAATTGATTATCTAAAGGATGCACTTAAGAGCCCAACAATTAAAGGGATTAATGTTCAGGTGATAGTTCCAACACAACCTCGCTGCCATAGCTAAGCTAACTATTGAGGTATTGATTCCACAAAACCGGTATTACGACGTCGTCTAATACAGGCTATAGATTATACGATGCAGGTTTCAAAGCGCTTCTAGTTTAGGTAGACTATACCCTAACTACTGAACATGCTATTTAGGAACGTGCAATGAATTATGGATTAATAGAAAAACCAGCACTGTCTACCAGTGACTGTCTTGTGCTTGGCATCTTTTCTGATGAAAAACCATCAGACTTTGCCCAAGACTTAGATATAGAACATGATGGCTTAATTAGTAAACTATCTCAAAGAGCTTCTGAAGCAGGAGATCTTATTTGGCACACTAGCACACAAGGCCATTCCTTGTTGCTAGTTCAGTGTGGAAAGAAAGAAAAATTTACGCCTAAACTGCTGAAAAAAAGACTAACGGAGCTTACTGATGCAGTAATTAAGCAACGCTTCAAATCCGTCACCCTTTGCCTGCCGCAATTACAAAACCACACAGCAGATTGGCAGCTGGAACAAATGATTGTGCAAATAGATACTCATCGTTTTCAACAGCTGGAATTTAAAAAGAAACATGCCAAACCACACCAGTTAGAACAAGTTAATTTTTATTTACCAGAAGCAAACCCTAAAACACTAAAAACAGGACAAGCAATTGCTAAGGGCATTGAGTTTACTCGTCATCTCGCTAATCTACCCGCGAATATATGTACCCCAACTTATTTAGGCGAACAGGCTATTCAGCTCGCTAAAGAATTCCCTACCCACCTAAGTTGTACTGTACTAGGTCCTGATGAAATGCGTCAGCTAGGAATGGAAACATTATTGGCAGTATCTCAGGGCTCTTCTCAACCACCACGTTTAATCGATATTCAGTATAAAGGCGCAGGTGATGCAGCACCGATAGTGTTGGTTGGTAAAGGCATTACCTTTGATTCAGGTGGCCTAACTATTAAACCAGGCAATGCCATGGATGAAATGAAATATGATATGTGCGGTGCCGCGAGCGTATTGGGTACAATCAAAGCCTGTGCCCTGCTCCAATTGCCAATCAATATCGTAGGGTTAATTGCAAGCTCTGAGAATATGCTAAGTGGCTCAGCAGTAAAACCAGGTGATATCGTTACCAGCATGTCTGGCCAAACCGTTGAAATTCTTAATACAGATGCTGAGGGACGTTTAGTATTGGCAGATGCCTTGACTTATGCCGAACGCTTTGCCCCTGAGTATGTGCTTGACATTGCAACCTTAACTGGTGGCATTATTGTCGCTTTAGGCACTGTTGCTACGGGTTTAATGACTCAGGATGATGATTTAGCTCAACTTATTGAAGAGGCAGCTATCGAAAGTAATGACCGTGTCTGGCGTATGCCATTGGATGAAGATTATCAAGATGCATTAGATAGTCCTTTAGCAGACATGATTAATGCTGGCTTTGACCGTACAGCTAGTAGTATTACCGCAGCCTGTTTCTTATCGCGATTTACGGAAAAATATCGATGGGCTCATTTAGACATTGCAGGGACTGCATGGACTTCCGGAAAAAAACGTAATGCAACTGGAAGACCCGTTCCTTTATTAACTCAATTAATTCGCCATGCCGCCAATTCGCGTTGATTTTTATTTATTGGAAAGCGATCAAGACCATGCTCGTTGGCTGATCGCTTGTCGTCTTTTAGAAAAAGCTTATCATCGAGGCCATCGGGTTTATGTTTTTTGTAATAATCAACATGATGCTGAATTGATTGATGAGTTGTTATGGACCTTTAAAGAAGACAGTTTTATTCCCCATAACCTGCAAGGTGAAGGGCCAGAGCCGCCACCACCGATACAAATTGGTTATGGCCAAGAACCACGTGGGTTTAATGATATTTTGTTAAATTTGAGTGATCAAATTCCTGCTTTTTATCCTAAATTCAAACGAGTTATGGAGTTGGTTAGTAACCGAGAAGTTGAAAAGGAGCAAAGCCGGGTTCATTATCGTGAGTATAGGGCTAAAGGTTGTGAGTTACATACTCATCCGATTAAATAATCAAGTAAGTAGGCTGGTTGCACGCAACCAGCCTACTTATAATGTATTAAGCATCCCATAAAACATTACACTCATCCCTGATCGAGGTCTGAAGCATGTTGATCAAAGGAATTGCACGTTTCTCCAAGCCAATTAGCATCTCACCATCCTCATCTTCTTTATCTGAGGATTGGGAGCCACTTTTCGCCAAGCCACGTTGTAAATGCTCCAATGCCTGTGGAAGATCTTCAAATTTAATTGCTCCGGGTACAGTGCCACTGTGCCCCATTAATGACAATAATTGCTTTGCTACATCACCAAAATAAGTAATGTCTTCGTATGCATCTGAATGAAAGGTCACTAACATAGTAAACTCCTTTTTAACGGCAAATATCAATTGCCATAAGCCTGTAGCAAATATTCAGCCACGGCGCGTAATCCCATAGCCTCTCCACCTTCAGGCTTACCCGGTTTAGAACCTAAATTCCATGCCATAATGTCAAAATGAACCCAAGGTGTGTTATTGGTGATAAAACGCTGTAAAAACAATCCTGCCGTAATAGCTCCCGCATAAGGACTATCACTGGCATTAGAAATATCAGCAATGCTCGAACGCAAAATTTCCTCATAAGCTGCAAATAAAGGTAAGCGCCAAACTGGATCAGCAGTTTTTTGTGCGGTTTCCTGAAGTGCTGCCGCCACTTGATCGTTATTAGTAAACATGGCAGAAATTTCCGTACCCACAGAGACACGGGCAGCCCCAGTCAACGTTGCAAAATCAATGATTAAATCAGGTTGCTCTTCACTGGCTTTAACTAATGCATCTGCGAGAATTAAACGCCCTTCCGCATCAGTATTATGGATTTCTACGGTTAAGCCATTACGCATCGTCAATACATCACCCGGCCTGAATGCATCAGGACCTATAGCATTTTCTACCGCAGGAACTAATAAATGCAGACGAATAGGCAAGTCACGCTCCATAATCCATTGAGCTAAACCAATAGCATGAGCAGCGCCTCCCATATCTTTTTTCATCAACCGCATGCCAGAAGCTGATTTTATGTCTAAACCGCCACTGTCAAAGCAAACGCCTTTTCCAACCAGAGTGATTTTAGGGTGCTTTTCATTACCCCATACCAAAGACAATAGCCTTGGCGCAGATGCCGCAGTCGCTGCACGGCCTACAGCATGAATGGCAGGAAAATTTTCTTGTAATAAGTCGTCGCCAACCCATTGTGTAAATCGTGCGCCATATGTATCAGCTAAGCCTTGTACCACAGTTGCTAACTCTTGAGGACCTAAATCGCTGGTTGGCTTATTAATCAAATCACGAACTAAAAAATGAGCTTGCGCTAAGGCCTTTATTTTAGCTAACTCTTCAGCCGGAACAATTAAACGTCGCGACGCTACAGTACTTTTCTTATATCCCTCATATCGATACTGTGCAAGCGCCCAATAAAGAATGGCTTCCTGAGTTACTTCTCCTTGCACCTGATAAATATTCGCAGGCAATTGCAGTGCTGCATTTGCCAAGGCCTGTTCATGGCTGCCAAGACCCGTGCCTATGTAAACCCGGTCTATTAAACCGTCAGCATTATTGATTAAACAATAATCACCTATCTTCCCTTTAAATTCTCTTAACGTAAAAGAATTACGCTCCACAGGTTCTAAGGTATCAATGCCTTCTTCCCATTGAGCTTGGGATATAAAATAAAGGGGAATTGCTCGATCAGAACGAGTCTCATAAAATAACTCTGCATGCATTTTTTATTCCTTCATCTGGCCACGAAAATGATTAGGTCTAAGTCCTGTTAAGCCTAAAACAAACAAATAAATCACCACCACAGCCAGGACATGGGCTCCTAATAAGCCTAGGCGAGCTACTGGCTCAAGATTTAACCAATAATCAAGGGTCCCACCCATTAGGATTAAGTAAATGCTAATCGCTGCGTTAGCACATACTAATTGTATACTATATTTTAACCAACCTGGTGAAGGTAGGTATACTTTACGCTTAATGAGTAGAAATAAAAGAAGCCCACAATTCACATAGCCGGCCAAGGCAGACGCTAAAGTTAAGCCTGCATGAGCAAAATGCCAAACGAATAAAGCACATAATATGGTGTTAACAACCATTGCCAAAGCCCCTACTTTTACCGGGGTACTAATATCCTGACGCGCATAAAAACCCGAAGCCAATACTTTAATCATCATAAATGCGGGCACCCCTGATGCTAAAGTAATCAAACTTTTTTGCGTTTGGAGTACATCATTAGCGACAAATTTCCCATAAGCAAAACAACTCACAATCAATGGCATAGAAAATAAACACAAACCTAATCCAGCAGGTATGCCAATAAGCAAGATGGAACGTAATCCCCAATCTAGTGCCTGTGAATAATGAGTAACACTTTGTTCTGCATGGCGTCTGGAAAGATGTGGCAAAATTACAGTCGCAATAGCCACCCCAAATACCCCCAAAGGAAAATCAGTTAGGCGATCAGTATAATAAAGCCAGGATACGCTACCCACCTTTAAGAATGAGGCAAAAACACTATCTACCATTAAATTCAACTGAGCGATGGAAACACCAAATAATGCTGGAACCATCAATTTAAGTACGCGATTCACTCCTGGATCATTACGAACCAAGCGTGGTCGAACTAAGAGGTTTCGTCGATATAAAAAAGGCAATTGAAATAATAATTGGATAATCCCTGCAATCAATACTCCCCAAGCTATGCCAACTACGGGCTGGGGTAAGTGGGGGCACAAATAAAACGCCGCTAAAATCATGCTAATATTGAGTAATACCGGGGTAATTGCAGGTATCGCAAAATAACCATAGGTATTGAGTACAGCTCCTGACATTGCAGTGAGGGAAACTAACATTAAAAAAGGGAATGTAATGCGCAACATTTCCGTAGTTAATTGTGCACGACCACCATCATGACTAAAACCTGGAGCAAATAAGAAAACAATAATTGGTGCGGCGAATATACCTATAATAGTAACTACAGTAAGAATTGATCCTAGATAGCCAGCAATCCGTGCGATAAAAACACGCACATCATCAGGCGAGCGTGTTTTTTGATATTCGGCCAGCACAGGAACAAAGGCTTGTGCAAAAGCCCCTTCCGCAAAAAGGCGGCGCATAAAGTTAGGAATACGAAAGGCTACAAAAAAAGCATCCATTCCCGCTTGGGCGCCAAAAAAATTAGCCAACACCATATCACGAGCAAATCCCATCATGCGTGAAATGAATGTCATTAAGGACACTAAGGTGGTTGAACGCAACAAACTTTGTCGTTTAGGAATCATAATATCGGTTTTCGTAGCAGACATATTTCTATCGATTATTAAATGAATCCCTTATGATATACCTAAATAGCGAAACATACATAATTTTAATGCCCGGTATTGACAGATATATACAGAATTCTATTGACAAAGTCTAGTCCATTGGGCAAGATCACCATCTTTTGTACCATCTGAATGAGTGGAGATTTTTAAGTGGCAAATATTAAATCAGCGATCAAACGTGCTCGCCAAAACGTGAAACTGCGTAAACACAATGCCAGCGCACGTTCTATGTTTCGTACATACATCAAAAATGTGTTAAAAGCAGTTGAAGCAGGCAACAAAGAAGACGCTACTGCAGCTTATGCTAAAGCACAACCAGTTATCGATAAAGCTGCGTGCAAGGGCTTGATTCATAAGAATAAAGCTGCTCGTATTAAAAGCCGCCTGGCTGCTCGTGTTAAGGCAATGGCTGCTTAATTCGCTGCTTGTTATAGCAACTCCCCAAAACGTAGTCTGTTTTTAAGTAAAGGCTTAATACGGGCTATGTTTTTCTATTTCCTATTTTTCTTCACGATATGTATAATGCATCACTCACAAATCCGGCGATGCAATAACAGTGTTTTGTTTTAAATTTTTAAAATTACAAATACTGAAAACAATTAAACCGGTTGTTACCGGTTCAATTGTTTAGAATGTTTCTTTATGAAAGGTCTAGTCCAGATTTAGCTTAACCCTAAAGAGATGGGGTGGCGTTTAAAATAACTTCAGTCTTCGCGTCCATTATGTTGTTGAATAAAACCTTTTGCGGTTTAAAGGCAAGTAGAATATCACTCAAATTCGGGTTCTTTTTTACTACCTCCATTACAGCACGGAATGTTTCTTGATCTCTGGGAATATAAATTAATTTAGGAAGCTCCTTTACAAAAATACTATTAAGAGAATCGATATGCTGCTCAATAGCGTCTATCTCGTCCATAGAATCCACCTGATCCAGAATCTCAGCAAACTCCTTGTATTTTGTATTCATTTGCTGAGCAAATGGTTGAAGGGAGCTTAAAGAATGAATAAACCGCTGAGCCTCTGTTTTATTCTCCTCAGATAACGAAGAATACATATCCTCCATAGCTACTTGTTCCACAGCCTCACTAATGCTTTTCGTCGCCATATCTGTATATGCAAATAGGATCCTAATACCAGCATTCTCTTGACGCTCTAAAAGTTGCAATAACTTCCGCTCAACTCTAGGATCAACAATAATTTGTAAATCTGCTTTTTGAGTCTCAAGATAGCTTCGAATCTCCTTTTGCAGTCCAATCATTTGGTATGTTATAGCAACAATCCTATCCGTTGTTTTCGCATGAGCTAAATTTTCGCGAAGCTGCTCTAGCTTTTGGCTAAACGTGTTTATTTCACTAATTTGAGGTTCAGCTTTTAAAAACCTAATTAATCTTTGCACCTTTTCCTTCGCATTATCAGCGTTAAAAAATTTTGAGCCAGGAGTGTTACCCATTTTTAATTCCTCAATATTCAACTAATATTTTAAAGGTCAAATTTTCTATCTTTTTTGGTAAAGCTTGATCAGCAGACAGATCCTGAGCCTCCTTGGTTGTTTGCCCCATTACATTCAAAAAAGTGTTTTGTACCTGACTTCTGATGTACTAACAAAGGCGGAAACATCCAATAAGTCGATGCCACTAAGCTTTTTAATTACCTCGATCGCGGCGTCGATGGACTCTGGTTGCTCCTCTAATTTTGTTAAAGCTTCAAGCGCCATCAAAACAATTTTCCTTTCCTGTATACCGGGTAATCGTTTAACAGCCTGCTCAATTAAGCCATCCATTCCCTTATGATAATCATCAATCGCTTTCTTTGCCCAAGTAGGAATCTTAACATGCTCTTTACGGTCCTTAGCATCATCCATACCCATATTGGCTTTAACAACTGCATTTTGAGAACCCTCAACTTGGCGTGAAGAAGCAATTGCCGAATGAAGTCCCCGGCTTCCATAAGCTTTCCGATGTTCTAGGATTTCGTCGTATTCTGCTTGCACTTTCTTAATCAAGTCAGCAATCCTCAGCGAGCGCTGTAACTCATCCTCAGCATCCTCGCTTACAATTGATTGAATCCCTTCTCTAGCTTGATCAAAATCCATTTTCAGCTCATCTGGTTTCAGGCGGCAAGGCTCTTGCATGCCTCCAAATAATCCTAGCTCCAAAACATCAATCACATTTAATTGTTGCGAAGGATGACTGAAATACTCTTCCTCTTTAGACTTTTCGACTTCTTCTTTTTTCGTCCAATCTAAATAATATGTCATAAATTTTTCACACAGTTTCTCAATCTCACCCTCATTAAAAAACTCTAAATGGATGGAGCTTTTTTTAAGTGCTTGCATATGCTGATTAAAATCATCAGGTGTGTAGGGTTTATTATCTCTTAGACGATAATGATTATGGTTGTGATTCGATTCATCTTCGAGATGATGCATTAATTTTATGTGTACCGCGTTACTGCCTCGATAGTACATATCACAGCCATTTACTACCTCTTGGTGCGCTAAAGCAGCTGCATTGTAAAGTTTATCACGAAATTCTTGGGGGTATTGATCCATGTATTCACCAGCAGTCCAGAAATACCATGTCAGACTATGGCCTTTAACTTGTAGGGCAACACGAACTTCGATCGTTTGTTTCTTCAACCCCCTTTCCTGATCTTCGTATGTCGTTTCAAATACCTTACCTTTCGTTAATCGAAAGTATCTTCCTACTTCTTTATATTCTTCTACTCTTTTTCGATATTCTTGTTTATCACCTGTGGCAACAAGAAGTTGTAACTCTTCGGACTCTTCTGATTTAAATGAGTGCATGAGAGGCACTACATGTCTTTTCTTTAGTAAAATAAAAAAAGGAGCTGTCATAACTATCACCAATAAGACTGAGTTAAAATCATCTTGTATATATGATATTCTAAATGATCAAAGAGTACAGTTCAAGCTTTTTAAGATCATTATGATCTAATTTAGAGCAAATATGGCATTATTCCCTATAATCGCCTTTTCGGAACACTTAAAGAGAGTTCTTTTAATTCTTTATCATCATTTCTTTTAAGATTTTTCTCAGAAAAAAAAGGTGGGAGATCGCCCCTATCGCTAGCAGTCCTATTAAGATTATCATTTTGAGCCATCTCTTGTGCCTGGCGAGCAAGATCATCTTTACTGATACGCTGATAAATCTGATTCAATTTATTTGAAAACCCAGGAGAAAATGTTGTATTTAACTGAGTTATCAGAGCGGCAGGAATGCTACTGAAAATGTTAATGAGATAAGAAGGTATCTCGGTGGACTCATTGAACTCAACTTGTTTTACTAACTGCTCTAAAGAGGATATGGCATATTCAGGTACTGAACTTTCTGGATTATTCTGGCTCAACGCAACCATTAATTTCGCGACAGGGCTAGTTTTGATTAACTGCTCAATCTTTTTTGCAATAGGCTCTATATCAAGATTATGTTCGCTCCCTGCCTTTAATGCCCTAGTTAAAAACATCATCCCATTAAGTCCGTTATAAGCTCCTGTTGTAATTGGCTCCAATAACACCAAATCACTCATTCCTGCTGCTTCTTTTGCATGGTAGGAATCTAATCGAGAAATAATCGTCATTAATTGCGTTAACGCTGCAGAATTATCGTCAATATACGCAGCCTCAACAAGGGTTAACAAGATAAGATGTAGTGAGGATAGACCCTTATAAGGCCCTAGTGCAATTACTTTATATAAATCCCTGAGAAATGCCTGGGGATTTGTATCGAAAACCTGCAATAACTCGGTTTGAATTATTGTTACCAGATCTGAATCATGAGCACCTGCTTGCAATAAAGCACTAAACACTACATACAGATTGCTCTTCCCCTTGAATAAACTACGGGTAAATTCTTTGGTCAGTGCTTCCGCCATAATCTCCGGTTCTTTCTGTATGCATTGCTGAAACAGTGTAGCGATTCGTGAGGTTTCTACGCGATTATTTATTAATGTAACCGACTGAAGCAAGGCGCGAAGCAAAGCTAAAAGTGGATTCTTGCCCTCCTCTATTCCCTTGCCTTCATTTTCTTTTACTAGCATAGAACAAAATTCAAATTCTTCGGTATCCAAAAGCTTCTTAAATAGGGAATTAAGTGCCAATAAAGAATCAGGATGTTTTTTCGTACTAAAAACCAGCGAATAGTAATTATTCATCCACGCATAAAAAAGGCTTTGCCCTTCAAACGCACCACTACTATATGACTGCTGAAACATTACCTCTAAGGCGCGAGAGTCTTGGTTTAAAATTTTTATTGTTAGCGCAGAAATAAGTTTAATTACCTCCGTATCCAATGACTTTACAGCGCAATAAAGAGCATAAGTGAGCCAATAAAAGAAGTTACTCTTTTGTAGCTTATCTAAAGACTCTTCGTCCACATAATTATAAAGCTGGCTAATAAATGCTACCAACTCCGCTCCTTGCAGATCCGCGGTGTGCTCACCTACATAACGAGTTATTGGCTGGGAAAAGAAATCCGTTTGATTTGTCATCAATATGCCTATCTAGAGAATAATTTGTTCTTATTATCAATTATGGTAGCAAACCAACCAATAGGCAAGTAGTTGATTTATTAAACACCAAGATAATATATTGTCTTAAAGCCAACACGAGCTTGATGGAAAAGAAGTAGTAAACTCTTCCTCAGAGAGAGGTCGATGAAATAGTCGCAATGCGCTTGCATATGAAGAGTCTATACTAGACGCTGCCCCTATTGCTTCAGGGGCTTGGACAGATGGTTCACTGAAAAAGCTATTAGGTTTCAAATTAGTTTCATTTGCAAAAAAAAACCGTTCTTCTACCGATAATTGGGAATAAATCAGGTGTGTAGCTTGAGAGTTAGCGAGTGCGCTAATAATTATTTGTGCATGCTGTTTTTGTATTGCCCCATCCTCCTTTTGAGCTAAGCTTATTACTTGATTTATTGGAGTGTGCTGATATTCAGGGGTAGGATGTGTAGGTGCCGATTGGAATACAGCTGTCGTTAATTGCTCAGCTTCTGCCTTCTGAATTACGTCCACAATAAAATTCATGATAGGTGTTACATCAGTATGATGCGCCATTGCTGCAATAAGGGCTCTACACAAAAATACGAGGCAATTAAGGTCCTTATGTGTTCCACTCTTAATTGTTTCGAGTAGCGCAGAAACCACTCCCGCCGGCCCTTTATCATAAGAAGTAAATTCTGTAAGTATGCTCATCAACTGGGCAATAACTTCAGCGTTTTTATCTTTATAGGCAGCTTCAACCAAGCTTAATAAAATCTGATGAAGTGAGGATAATCCTGGGTGCGCATGAATTTTGACCAATGAATTAATAAATTGCTCGGGATGATTCTTTAGCGCTTGCAACATGGCATCGTGAATTATTGGGAGCGAATCGAAATAGCCAAATAATACCACTTTAGGTAAAATACTGCTTAAGACATAAAGGCAACTCTTACCACGGAATAAGCCATGAGTAATTTCTTGAGTTAATGCCGCCCCCATAAGGCTTGGCTCTTGCTGCATACACTTTTGAAACAGCTCAGCAATAAGTTGTGTTTGCTCCCGATTATAATCACTCATTTTCTCTGCAGCCATTTGGTAGCTACGCAGCAAAACTAAAAGAGCATTTTTTCCTTTTTCACGGCCTTCTTCAATATTTTTAACCAGCAAAGAGCAAAATCGAGAATCCCAACCATTTAATAATTCATGAAAAATAGTGTTAAAAGCGTGTAAATCATTATGCAAACTGCCAACAAGAGAATAATAATTATCCATCCAAAAATAAGTAAAACTTTGCCCTTGAAACTCACCGTTACTAATCTGCTGATTAAACATATCATACAATGCATCAGGAGATTTGATTAAAATGCTCTGAGTAATACTCATGATCAGAGTAATAGGGGTTTCTTGTAAATTTGTATTTGAGTGTGAGTTTGGATCAGCATTCGTGTCAGCAAGTTTAACAGCACAGCCCAGAGCAAACGTTAGCCAAGGAAAAAAAGTTCCCTCTTTTAGTTTTTCTGCGGTTAACTGCATACTAACATTATTAAGTTCTTGAAGTAAAAAGATAAGCTCGGCATACGATAATTCTTTTTGCTTTTTTAATAAATCAAAATTAGGGGCTAAAGCAAAAATGTCTTTTCCTTCTACTGGCAAAAAACCCATACAAAGTCCAAAAAATATACAATATTACCTTTATTATTACCTGTTTTAATTTAATACACAAGGACTTTTTATAAGATCTTCGGTGTAGACTGGGCTGCAACAAAGCCCAGGCTACAATAAGCTCTCACCCGAATTAATGTAATGCCAAAGAAGCCCGCGCTTCAGAAAGCTCCTCATCGTCATCAAGCAGATTCTCATCCTCAGAATCAGGATCACAATAATTACGGCCTATAATTTTGCACAGTTTTTTCTGATCATTTAAAGATAGGTATGAGACTAAAACTTCCAGCGGATTTTCACCAGAAAACATCTCATCGGTTTCATTTTCGCTTGCAGTAAAAAATGCGGGCTCATAAGGTAATTTCTCGTTGATTTTCATGCCATGCACTAAAGCCATATACAATGAATTAAACAGATTTTCTGCTTGTCCTATTTGTTTGAGCAAATGATACTGCTCTTTATTTCTAGGCAAATTGGCTAATGAATAAAAAAAGCCGGAGATGCCTGAGATTTTTGGTGTTTTGATGTCAGGATTGATAAAAGAAAACTCCTGATAAAAAGCAACAATTCGCGTCAACAATTGCGTCCGATAAGCCTCGCATTCTTCAGGAACATCTGCTTGGCGTATCATCCACTCTAACTTTTGTAAAGTTCCCGCAACTTGCTTGGCTTTAGAACAATACTCCTCATCAACCGCCCAAAGCTTGTCTATAGTGCTACCAGGCAAAGGTTTTATTTTTTGTGGTGGTATTGTCCAAATTAATTTAACCCCCGCTTTCTCCCCATCACGATAATATACTTTTTCTCCAGAAGACCGCGTATGAATATCCAGCTCCCCTTCGCTATGCAAGATAATATTTTCCATACCACCACTCACCAAACGAGGAAAAGTTGATTTATGATAGGAGGCTAACCACTGAGAAGGAAGAACAGTTTCTAATATAGACAATGCTTCGGTCTTACAGGTATGAGACCCCTCTAAAGTAGGCCCTTTCCATCCTAGCGAAAGCTTAAGATCAAAAGGATGAAGCCTTGGGGCACGCTGTTCAATTTTAGCTTTTCGTAGTTCAATTTCATAAATTTCTTTTGAGTGTTTCTCTCCTGGATAACATCTCACCTTCCGTGTTGAAGGCGCAGTCAGACCCTCATCTCCTAATACATACCGCACTGGAGCCTGCTGTTCTTGAACTTGGGTTTGGCATTTTTCTTGTAATTTTTTAAAGTCTTCCTCGGTCAGCTCATAAGAATCGCCATGCAAACCATGGCCCATATCCATAAACCGAACCTCTTCATGCATTAACCAACCATGGTTCCCCCACAGATCAACATCTAAACCTATTTTTCTTTTAAACTTAGTGAACCAATCATCAGGACTGCCGGTAGCCGGAACTCCATAAAACCCCCAAGTCTCAACAACTTCTACTTGTTTTTTTGTCTCATTATATTTAGATAAAAAAAAAGCCCCATGCCAGGCCGGATTACCTTCTACAGTATGATCAAAAGTACAGAAAGTCACCAAATATGTCATGTTGTTCTCCACGTCCTGTTAATAATTATCCAATCTTTGAAAACATTCTCTTAGTGCATTAACTGCACACACCTCAAGCTATTCTGATTAAAAATTATCAAAGATTCAAGTGTCTAAGCTAAAGGGAAGCTTAAAAAATAGAGGTTGAATAAGTATAGAAAAAATCAAAGGGAAAACTTGAAGAATTCGCTGTGCTTATGGCTTCCCGAAGCTCGCTACGCGGTATCTAGGCTACATTTAGAAGTAGCCCAGTCGCTTGCAACTGAGGAGCCATGAGCGTAACGAATTCCTTAAAGAAGTACCATCCGCTCATGGGCCGACTCAATTAGCTGTAGGAATTAGCGACTTTGGCTTGATTTACTTGTTCGTAAGCACGGCGCGCAGGTTCAAAATCAGGATATTTTGTCACGATATGTTGTAAAATCATTCGTGATAAGGCCTCATCACCTCGATTCCACTCATTTAAAGCATCAAAATATAACCTGTTTGCCGCCTCTCCAGCAACAATCGGTGCACGTTCCAAGGTTACTGGCTCAACGAAACTAACGCGAGCCTGAGTTTTTGCTTCCATACGTTGTAACACTTTACGTGCTTGGATGTTGCCATTGTCACTAGCTTGTTGCAGCAAGAGTTTTCCTTTTGATGGAGATAACTCCCCTGCCGTACCCTCGAGGTAATAAGTACCCAATTGATATTGAGCATATGCATTTTGTCGAGCTGCTAATTTTTGGTAGAAACCAGCCGCCATTTTTGGATCTTTTTCGACACCTAATCCATAGTGGTACATTCTGGCTAAAGCCAACATAGCCTTTTCATTACCTTTAGTTGCTGCTGCCTGATAGTACTTAAGCGCCTCAGCAAAATCTATTTTCGAGGTAATGCCAGTCTCTGAAAGCAGACCCAACTCATAAAGTGCATTCGCATTTCCTAAATCTGCAGCTTTCTTATACCAAGCTAAAGCTTGTTGTTCATCGCGAGGCTGACCAAGCCCCATGAAGTATATGCCACCTAATTGGTTCATTGCGTCATGTACTTTGTCATTTGCCGCCTTAACAAATAACTCTTTAGCTTTTGCGTAATCGACTGGAGTACCCTTGCCATATAAATACATCAGCCCTAAGTTATAAATGCCTAGTGCATTGCCTTTAGCCGCAGCCTTTTCATAGGCTTTGAGCGCTTGTGGGTAATTATCATCCACCGTCTCATTAATAAAACCTAAGGCAACATAAGCTTCAGGTAGGGTCGCAGCTGCTTTTTTGTACCACTCTTTAGCTGCACTGTAATCTGGCTCACCACTGTTACCCAATTGATAAAATTGGCCTAATAAATATTCAGCCAGTGGCTCACCCTGCTCAGCAGCAGCAGTATACCAACGTTGTGCATCAACCATGTTAGGAGCAGCACTTAAACCATTCTCATTCATGAAGGCTAATTTTAACTGCGCGTCTCTATCTCCTTTCTGAGCCAAACCATCATAAATCGCTCTGGCTTCTTTCATTTTGTCTGCATCCGTATTTGCTGCCAGATAATAATCAGCTAGAACAATACCTGCGTGACTATTGCCTAATTCATAAGAGTGAATCAGGTCGGGTAAAAAGTCCCGTTTTTCTTGTTGCAACAGTACGGCCATATTAAAGTCAGCATAAGAGAACTTGTCTTTTACGGCCTGTTGTAATTGCACCATTCCCTGCTCATTATTCTTCTCAACCCCTTTACCTTCAGCAGTATAGGTGCCCAAGATAAATTGACTGACTGCATTTTGTCCTGCTTGTTGATACCAGTGTATTGCTTGCGCAGGATCAGCACTAACACCTATTCCACGATCATAAAGCAGTCCAAGGAGTAAAGCTGCTTTTTCATTTCCGGCTTCCGCTTGTTCTTTAGCAACAGCAAAGGCTTTAGCCTGTCTTTTAGCATTCCCGTCCATGGCATTATAAAACGCCAGTGGTAACAAGGCATTGGAAATACCTCGATCTGCAGCTCCTTGATATAATTGACGAATTAACGCAATTTTTTCTTTTTTTGCATCAATGCTTAAATTGCTATCTTGGTCACGTGCCAAACGGTCGGCTAAGTCGTATTCAGCCAGGCCATAATTATTTGCTGCAGCCAAATACAACATCGAATTAGCTTGCTCAGGATCCGCTTTAATATATACCGTCCCCTCAGCCCCTGTTATCCCTTTTTCCAGAATTCGAGACAATACGTATTGAGAGTTTTTATTCCCTTTAAAGGCGGCATCAGTTAAATCGTCTAAAGCTAGCTGATAATCTTCTTTGCTCTTGGCTCGTTGTAAATACAACATACCCAAATTATATTCAGCACCTAAATGTTGTTGCTGTACCGCATTTTGATAAAACGCAATCGCCGCAGAGTCGTTTTGCGCCACCCCTATCCCGTATTGGAACATTTGTCCTATTTCAAATTGCGTTTGCGCATCACCTAATATTGCTCGGTTATACAATTGATAAAATTCCGACATCATATTAACTTGCTTTTGCCAACCTTCCGTCCACATATCCATAATGCTTGGCTCTTGTGAAACAAGATCCGCATATTGGGCATCAAGATAAGGAGCAGGTAAATCAGGATGGGCAACAATAAGACTATTTGCACGCTCCACCTCAGCTACTTGACTATTTAATGGATAAATAGGGTACATCCATTGGTTCGATTGAGCGCTAGCCTCACGACTTAAAAGTGCATCATAATAACTAGTAATGGGCACATCATTAGGTTGCACCAGTTCAAATCGAGGCTTAAAGATATGATGGCGAGAGATAGTTTTTAATTTAGGCGCTTGATTATATGCATAATCACCTAAAACGGTAGGATTATTCCAAGCACTTAAAATGCCATTCATTTGATAAGCTGTTTGGACCAACTTATCTGTGGTGCCGTTACTTAACCAAAGAGCCGCGGCAGCTAAGGCTTTTCCTTGATTACTTGCTTTTTCATCTTGGTTTGCCTGATCTTGCCATTGTTTTGCCATGTTCAAATCAGCTTCAATACCTATGCCTTTTTTATAAAATTCGGCAAGTTGGCGTTTTGCTTCTGTCGAATCATTTTGTGCAGCTTTCAATGTCCATAGAAATGCTGTTTTAGGATCATGTACTGGGCTTTTTGCATCCAGATAAACTTCAGCCAAATCAAGATATGCTTGATTATTTTGGTACTGTCCTACTTTTTCAAACCATTTTAGCGCTTGATCTTTTTGATTTTGCGCCAATTCGGCTTCACCTAATTTAACCATTGCAGGGGCAAAACCTTGGGCAGCAGCCTTGTTTAATAATTCAGTTCCCTTTTCAACATCTTTATCAACCAACTTGCCAGCAAGATACAGACTGCCTAATTTAGTTATGGCCTGTGGGTTACCATTAGCAACCGCCTTATTTAACCAAATAAGACCTAACTTATTGTTAGATGCATTACGACTGTTAATAAAATTTTCAGCCAAAGTATATTGGGCAACCGAATTACCATTTTTTGCCGCATCAATATAAAAACGAGTTGCCGTATCGTAATTTTTCTTCACGCCGATGCCATAGAGATAGGCTGCAGCAACAAACATTTGTGCGTCCACGTTCCCTGCCGCAGCAGCCTGCTTAAACCAGGTTACCGCTTGTTCTGGGTCTTTGTCGTGCAATAAAGTATATTTCGCAACAAGCATGATTGCAGGTAAATAACCTTTACGTGCGGATTGCGTAAAATAACGCATTGCTAACTGGGTATTTTTTAATTGGCCGTATCCATAAAGATAAATGCGTCCTAAATAATAATCAGCAACTGCATTTTTTCCGGTTTGACTCAGTAACGGCTCTATCGCCGTATTATAATTTCCTAAGCGATAAGCGCTGAAATCATCGGCAACAACCTGTTGGCTGGTGGTTGCTGCGAGCAAACATACCCAAGGCACTAGCGATTTCATGAAGATTCTCCCTCTATACATGGCAATTCAATCTTAATTCACTGGCAATCCCATTGCTGAATTGATATTTATACCCCTGGTATAATGCCATAATGTACTACATCATTAACGGCCCCATTTCTTGAGTTGCCATCGGAAACCCAGAAGTTGCCTTTATTATTTAAACCAAATTTTACGTGCACATATTCACAAATTTTAACCGTATCCGCACAATCAACTATTTTTCCATATGATTTTTTGCCATCCCCTAAGGTACAGACAAATCGAACCAAAGGCTCACCTGTAGCCAATGCAGCCCACTGATTAGGGCCAATGGTGTGATTGAAGCGGGTGGAATACTCACTGTCTTCATCCCGCATTTGATACAAGCTTACGGTCTGAGGTAGTTTATTATAAAAGAAGTATAATGATTGCAAAGCCCCTTCTTTTCCAGGGAAAAGAGATAACACCTTAAGACGTTGCTCATGACCTACTGGAATACACCCTATGGGGAATCTAGCCTCTTCTTTTGCAGCCTTTTGTTGGGCCGCGAGTGGATCCGTTTTTTTAGCTTTCGCGGCCTCAAGCTGGGTCGATAATAGTCCAACAAAAAGCATTAAAGAAATTGAGGTGAATTTTTTTAGAGTATTCATCATATTTTCTCACTGTCATTGATTGGACGTACAATCACAACCGTACCCATGAAATTATTACGCTCACTAGATAACTCGACGAAATCACGATTCAACCATTTAGCATCTTCAACAAACATGCGCACGCAGCCATGACTAGCTCTCACACCAGGAATGTCATCTGAACCATGCAATGCAAAACCTTTATGGAAGTACATGCAATACGGCATTTTGGCTCCCCCTTTACCAATAGGGAAGACATCTGAGCTACATTTTTCATTTTCTTTACTAAAGACGCGGAAAATTCCGGTCAAGGTGCGGCAAGAATGATTGGAATCAGAGCATTTATCTCTTCCTGAAGAAATAGGTCCCCATTTCACTAGATGTCCCTGAGCATCATAAGCGCCCCAAGCAAGTTTATCTTGATCCACGATAACCGTTTTTTGGTTTTCACTGGGTATTTTCAGAGGAAATGGTGCAACATCTAACATATTTAGGTATGCCAAATTTTTAGGTACTGCAATCACTTTACCTGCCCATAGCGGGTTATAAGTTCGATTGATACGTTGTACGACATCACGTTGCTGTGGATCAGGAAAGAGATTTTCCCAATTTTGTCCTGAAACTATGGTGATGCAATTATACTGTGGGTACCCACATAATCCTGTACCGTAAAACCCTGCATTTGCTACGGCACCCATAAGCATCATCAATGCAATTAACATTATTTTTTTCATATGCCGCCCCTTTCTCACTAACTTTTTATTATTTTATGCAAGATTTATGCTTAAATTCTAAGTTACTTTAATTATTCTTATCCTAGAAAAATGCTTTAGCGATCCCCTGCTAAAACTTCACCGCATTTTTTAGTACTACGAGCATATAAAATAAGTTTAGTACCAATATTGTTATTTTTACCAGTAATTTAGCCTGAGTTTTAGAGAAAAAAAAGTAGGTTCAGCGAACACGCGAGGTCTTGAATGGAAGCATGAACCTCATTGACTCATCAACAATCACAATGATCGGATTCCACGCAAAATTCAAGTAAGGACTTCCTTTGTATGGATACCGCGGCCAAGCCGCGGTAATTCGCTGTAGTTGCAACCTTACCTCGAATACCATTATCGCAAATACAGCTTTTGTTTCAAAAACTCCTCATAATAAACATTCATATCATCATAAAGCTCATTTAAATTTCCTACTTCATAACATCCCAAACCTGCTTTTTTACGTAAACGCTCATATTTACTAATAAAATCATCAAAGTCCAATTTATCATATCCATCTTCATCAAACTCATCAGCCATTTTCACTTGGGCAATTAAATCTTCTAACTTCACAAGCGCCTCGTGAAACTCTTCCTTACTTCCATACACGATGGGTTCTGAAGCTTCGCGTGATTTAAGAAATAAATACAGAAGAATTAACCCAATCGGAAGTAAGGTGACTAAACCGATTAGATAAATGGAATTCTGCGTACTCGTCTGTGAAACGTTCACTGTGGAGCATTCTGGTTGATCCGGAGGACAAATAGCCGAAGTCATATTCGGAGCCGCCATACGTTCCTGATAGAATGGAGTGCTTATATTAGTAGTCGATATAATTTCTTCTACCGTTTGTGATGCACAATCAGCCAGAGGAGGCGCGTGTACCTCCGGTAAAATATGTAACTGCTCGGGCTTTTCAGGTGGAGTTAATCCCTTAGCCTCATATTGCACGGTGACCCACTCATGCATTGAACCCATCAAGCGATTTAATTCTTGCGCCTGATCAGCAATCGCAACAAAATTTGTTTCTTGAATTGCTGGTTTGTTTAAATGCTCTAAAATCTGAGCCACATTTTTTTTCAAACCCTGTCTTGTATTCGCAAGCTCAGATGTCGTAGAAGGATATTGGGCTAATATATCCTGGTTTTTAATAAAGGCATCCAGTTTCTCTTGCTCTGAAGTAAACCATCGTTGGAAAAAAGATAACTTTTGTTCATCCTGAATCGCCTTATGATAGGCTTGCGTGTTTTCAAACAATAAGTCGTCCATTGTTTGTGCGGAAAAATCGACAAAATGGTCAAGCTGTTTGAGCAACAGTGTTAACTGTTCTTTAAATTGATAAACGGTATAAACTTCTCCAGCTTGCCCTAAAAGTCCAATAGTTTGCTCGATGATTTTTTGAAATCGCGCCAACTCATTTAAATCAACGACTGCTTTGGCATAAAGCTGCAATACCTCATCCTCCATGTTGATGAGATTAAAATTGGCACAATCGCGTAATTCCACTGACGACAAACTCAAAACAGATGTTGGCACTGCAAGCGCTTGAGTTTCTTTTTTAGCACATTCTTTAGCAGCCAATGTTGGATAAGCTTTTAAATCATCAAGTTGCCCACTAATCAAGTCTCGTGGATGCGGATTAATTGCATTAGGATTAAGCGCAAAATGCGCTCCTCGATTACATTCAGTATAAAGTTGTTGCGTTGCCTTAGCTAATTCAATTAAACGGTCTTTTAATAACTGGGATTCAGAGAGATGTGTTAAATGAGGTTTTACTTCATTATTAATTGCTGTACGCAAATTTGCTAAAAATAACCGATCGGAACCAACTAAGGGCGAAGTATTTGTTTCAATAGCAAGAATATAATAATACAGATGCTCTAATTGCTTCTGAGTTTGTCCAATATTAGGATTCTGGCTTATCCCTTTCAGGATATTATTTATATCCAGCATAATAAAATTCATTGGCTGGTTTAAATGCTCTACCCGCAAATTTTTATTGCGTAGCCTTAAATAATCCCCTGTTCGTTGCATCAATTCATATAATTGGGGCCATTGTAAACGTTGAGCGTCTACAGGTTTTACTAAAAAATCGCCCATCTTTAGAACCTGACGTGTCTTATACGCTCTTGAAAAAAACCAAGAATTATCATAAACATTGATCAACGCCTGTTCATCATCATTAGAAAACCAAGAGCCTGAATTGCTGAGGTAATCTGCATGAATTCCCGAATTGGCACGAATATCTAATACCCACGCCCTTAAGTCTAATTCTTCATCAGTATAACAAGCCTCAGAATACAGCCAAAAACGCAAGCTACTCGGCATTGCTTGATATGATGTGTACTGTTTTTTCTCTCTTCCCATGATGCTCACTCCTTGAGACATGTCCTTGAAAAATACACATAAAAAATAGATTAATTTTAAACCAGTCTAATTTGATAACATTCTTTTCATGAAGATGCAACAGCCCCCTCCTAGGACCGTCCCACTAAGACAACTACAATTTAGACAATTGTGATGGTAAAATGGCAAGCATGGAAACTCTCTATCCAAGAACGAACGTCTTATTAAATTGGGATTTGTAATGCGGAGAAACTCTGTTACCTTAGCTATTTTTTTAATCATCATCTCAATAATTACCTATGCAACAGCACCTAATACACCCTGTATTCCTAAAGAGCGTACGATTGCCATTACCCTGGATGATTTACCTATTGAACATGCTAGATTTGAAAAAATAACTCAAGCATTAACTAAACATAAAGCTCCTGCCATTGGCTTTGTTATTGCTCAAAATCTCAATGAAGATAACTTAAAAGACCTTCATGCATTTTTAGATAGTGGCTTTGTTTTGGGTAGCCATAGTTATTCACACGTTAACTTACGAAAAATATCCGCCTCATCTTATATTGCCGATGTGGACCGGGCTGATAAAATTCTTACTCCCCTCATGACAGAAACCAAGTATTATCGCTACCCTTATCTTGCCGAAAGCAGTTTCGTTAAGAAACAACAGGTGCTTCATTATTTAAAGAAAAACCATTATCGTGTAGCTCCAGTAACTATTGATAGCCGAGATTTTATCTTCAATTTAAAACTTACTGACGAAGTGCGCGCAAATCCAGAATTACTAAATAAACTACGCCAACAGTATCTTGACTTTGTCTGGCACCAAACGGCTTTTACGGAATACCGTCAGCGATGCGATTCAACAAAGCAAGTTTTGCTGCTGCATGCGAATCTTTTAAATAGTTATTTTTTAGATGATTTATTACAAATGTATGCGTCTCATGGGTATCGGTTTATTAGTCTAGACGAGGCGTTAAAAGGCACGTCCTCCTGAAGGGGCGCTCTAATGTAGCCTTGATTACGCCGTGCTGCATCAAGGCTACAATTTTTAACTAGTGCTTCATTTCATAATTAAGCAAATGTTCCTCTTCATGAGTTAATGTGCGTGCATTTCGAGAATTATGAAAGAATGAGCGTATCGAACCCCACCAGGATTGAGGCTGACTTTGCGGTTCCACAGGTTGCTCTTCCTCATCAAGCTCAACAATATTGGGAGACTCCGGATAAATCCTATCTTGTACAGCCTGAAAACTTGAAAATACACTCTTTAAGATAATTGGTAAGAGCATTAACATCGAAAACATAGTAATCAGATTCGTTGACTCACCAAAAGCTAAATAATTGCTTAATGATTCAACTATGGCGACCATCATTGCCAGCCCCATAAAGTTACTAATCAGCCCTGAGGCACTAATATTTTGATTATCCATGGGAAGTCCTACGCTTTGCATGATTTCGTAGTAAGCAATCCATAGCCAGGTCAAATCAAAACCCACACTAAACCAATGTTGCTGATACATTTCTTTTACTGACTCAGTTCCTAAGACATTACGCATCAATTCAAAGTTTATTTTCCAGCTTTTGAGCGTCAACGCCAACATCCCCTTCTCTTGAGAATTAGCTGTTTCTGCAAAAAGCTGGATAAAAATACTGCGTGGATCCGCAATATCAAACAACTCATAAAATGATTTATCCGAACATAAAAGCCGACGTAATTGCACATCTGTAAGATCAGCGAAGGAGCCAACTCCTGGAGCTAATGAATTATCTTCTGCACAATGAGCGATTACCGTATGAGCCTCTTTCATCATCAAGACATCATTGCTACCATCGCCATTAGCCACGATAAAAAATTGATTATCCTTCAGAAAGCGGGCCAAAATACCCTTTCCTTCCGTACTCATTTCCGCAAAAATAATTACTGGGCGTGCTGATTTATCGCGGGCCAATAATTTATGAAATGCTGCCAACACCGCAGAATTGATGCCAGAAAAAATGACTGTACTCTCCGCAGGAATATGCTCCTCATCTAATCGAATATTATCGCTCTCTATATGTTCAGCACGTAAAATACTAATTTTTTTTGCGTACTCAGGACATAAGACATTGGCAATATTTTCTGCAGCTTTAGTAGTGTCTCCCGTAGCAACAAATACTGGCACCTGTATACTGCGGCAAGAACTAATAAATTGTTCCGCACCTTTTTTAATAGGGTTGTCAATAATAAACGTTCCATGATGTTGCATAGTTTCCAACAACAAGGGATTCTCCATAAGGAACGATTCAATGCCTTTTTTATTATCCTGATCAAAATACTCCTGCAGCTGTTTAAATTGTTTTTCGTTAAGTTCCGTTCGCGCAATGCACCAATCGCGCGATAAAACACCTGTGCGAGTGTTCATGCTGTAATAATCACGAAGCAAAGAGGTATTATTAAAAGCGCTAGCCTTTGGGATGCCACAAAAAACCAGGCGGTGGCTTGAACCGTCACGCACTAAAGTTAAACGCCCACCAAAATTGCGATATAAACCTAAGTGAAATGTTTCTATTTCTTTTTCGCTCTCATTTAGGGAAATATTTTTTCTAAAATGATTATTTCCGAGCACAGCAACCTGTAAATTAGACGTTTGATGAAACAATGAATTAAGTAATTGTAATATCGCATCTTCCTCAGGCTCCATCTCTTTCGGATTATTAGTATATGCCTGACAAAAAAGCTCGAACACTTCTGATAATTGCGTGCCGTCGGGTAAAAGACGAGGATCCTTCTCTTTCACTAAATGCTGTATTTGAGCAGACATTGAAGTAGTCCACAGTCCCAACACATTCATACCATTGGTAGTTAAAGTCCCAGTTTTGTCAGAAATAATCGCAACACCTTTGGGAAAGCGATCGCGATAATACCCACTGAGCGCATGACATAAATCGACTACGCGCAGCGCATCAATGGTTTCTAAAGGTCTATCCCGGAGATTTTTATTTAGTCGTTTCAGTAATTGCCCATTAACCATTTCTCGCAAAAATTGTTCTGAAAAAGGAATCATGGCCTGAAAAACATTGAACGTATATTTTGACATTTCTGCAGGTAGCAAGCGCAGATCCTGTTGCGTACAAACCGCCAATGCAGCCGATGCCATAAGAGAATGGTACACACTCTTGCGTTTACGATCACCGATGATCTGATTAATTACTGCTACTTTGTGGATGTCATTATTTGACAAAAACTCATCTGCTGGTTTAATTTGAATAAAAAAATTATTAGCTCCAAACAAATTTAATTTATCTCCAACCATCACCCCTGGCTGCTTGCCATCACGCACCAAACGCAAACTAACTGTTTTATGAGGACTATCCCATGCCATTTTGGAACGATGCTCTATCCAGACATCCTCACCATTTTGTGCTTTCAGGTTCACACTAAACTTTTGTTGTCCAAGCTCCTTAAGAAATTGTCCTTGCTCACCTTGCTTTAAGGCAACCAGCTCCCCTGAAATTTTAACCGACGCTAAATCAACTGCCTCATTACAAAAAACCAAATCGCCCGTACGTAGCAAGTATCCTAGCACCGTAAAAAAATGAGCCCCCTGGGGAGTAAATTTTAAAACCTGATATTCCTTATGATTATATTCATAGTCATCTTGAATCATCGCCTGTTGCGCTAAAGACTCTCTAATTGTTGCCGGCGTTAAATCAGCGATTAATGCAGGAACATTACGAAATTGCCGAAGAGCCCCTTCTCCCTGACGGATATTTTCCGCAATAAGGCCGAGCTGAAATAAGCGTGGTATTGGCATCAACTCCCTAGCCATGATATGGCCAAGTTGAAAGTAGAAATTACCGACTGGAGTTAAACCACTAGGAATAGTCGCCGTATCAGAACGTTGTGCTCCTCGATTATGCTGCCATTTTAATAATTGTTTCTGCGCTATTTGGGCAAAAAACGCAATACCAGAGGGCGTAAATAAAGCGCTCGTACCAATGCTAGCAATTAAGGAGTAATCTTCGGAAAATTGTTCGCTAGTCAATCGTTGCGTTCCGGTGAAGACAGAATAATACATGTAAACAATACCAACAACTTCACTGGCAACTGCGGCAGAAAATGCGGCCGTTGACTTAAAATGTTTATCGGTAATCCGGTTTAAGGCACTACAGCTTAAGATTGCAGCGCCAAGAATAAATTTATAAACAAAATCATAATCTTCACTGTCGGTCTGATATTGGCTTATGCCTCGAGTCAATAATTCACCAAAGAACAAAGCAATCCCTGAACTTACAACAGGCCATGCGTAACGCTTAAAATTGCGCCAATCTAAAGAGTCTGCCGAAAATGCAAGACTAATTGCTTTATAAAGCTCTTGGGTTTGAGAAAAAAGAAAATGGCCAATATTTTCAATCGTGCTGGTAATATAATAGGTACGGTCAGGCTCCTCATTTTGTATAAGTCCCACCGATAGTGCTCTGCTGGGTTGTTGTATCTGTTTTTGCTTGCGCTGTTTATTATTGTGTTTTTCGAACATTTTATACATCCATTTATATCAGTTTCTATAACGTAATAGTTCTCAAAAACACGTTATCCTGAGGCGTTTACAACGAAGATTATCCTGAATTGGACAGAATACTAGTCCAGAAGAGTGATACTTTATTCAGGAGCTCCTTCACTTCGTTCAGGATGACGCCCCTCACGTAAGCTATTACTCCAACACCGTCGACAATCCGGGTGCCTCATCATCATGATGAAAATAAATTATGATTTTTGGCTATTATTGTGTCAATAGCTATTTACTAAAATTCCGTTGTCTTTAAGCGCCTATACAAGGCAAATTGATGTCCGATGCAATGATATCGATGACTACTTAACCGCTTCTATAAAAATAGGTCGTGTCTCATAATAGAGCTTACCCCCATATTTATGCTGGCAAATATGTTCAAAGGCATCCAGCATATCAGCGATCAGCTGTCCCTGCTGTGCTTCAGGTATTTTTTTTATGGCTGGTAAAATCAATATTAAATTCTTCATGTAATTAATATTAGGAAGAGCAACTCGATAGGTTTTTAAATTCATTTTAACATGGCGAAAAGGGATACGATGCACCGTATTCAACACACGATAGAAATAACTCTCATAGGGTAACAACCGTTGAATATTGTCATTTGCCACCTCACTATGCAGGCCTCTTTTGGCCAACTCATACCAAATTTGTAAGATACTACTCTCAGAAAAAGAAGAAAAGGTCGCATAAAATCGCCCTTCTATTTTTAACGCTTGAAATATATTGGCAAAAGCAACTTCAATTTTAGTCCACTGCAAACACCAAAAAGACAAGACAAAATCAAACATGTAGGACTGATGATATTTCTCAATACGTTGAACTTCAAAGGAAAGATTTTTACTCGTCCAATAATCTTTTGCATGAGCAATCATTTCTGCAGAATTATCAATAGCAAGAATCCGACTATTTTTATAGGTTTTAGCTAAAAAATTAGTATATTGGCCATCTCCACAGCCAACATCTAAAATATCCCCAAAAGGACGTACGCTAAAGGTACTACGAAATTTTTCATTAATTTGCGTCTGAAAATAATTTCCGATGGCGTATTGCTCAGGATCCCATATCACTCCGTTATTCCAAATCCAGTAAAAACTTCAGCTACTATACCGTAAACCACTAATAATTCGAATCTTTTTAGAAGATTAACTTTAATTTCTTATGCCACCGCATCCCTATTATGAGATGCTATACGGTCGCGATGAGGAAATCATCAAACGGACAGAGTGGATAAATTATTCGGTTCTTCTTCGCCAATCAAAACAAAACCCTCATCCTCATCAAGAGATTCACGTGCTAATGATTTGGACAAATCAACATCCTGCTGTGATTTTAGAAAACTCGGTTCCACGGAGTTTTTGGTACCCAATTCTAACTCAGGCTCAGAGTCAACCTTTCTAGAAACAGCCAATCCTCGTAAGGCACTATGCACTGTAGTAAAAGTCTTACCAACAATCGTTGATGCCGTTTCTTGGAACGTACATAAACTCTTATAAGCAGTTGAATTCATCACTCTAGGTACAAGATCACCATAGGATTTAAAACCATCTAATGTGTGCGTAACTAATCGTTCAATTTCTTTACTTAAATCTTCATTATTTAGATTTTTTTGCTCTAAATCACGCAAGGCATCTCTTAAGTGAATCAACTTTTGAGTAATCACCGCACGATGAGATACATCCCCATTACCTGCTTTATGCTGATTGCGCTCGATGGCTAAATTAAGCCACTGAGTCATGTTGGCTTGAAATTCCTGAGGATTCTCTGCATTGTTATTAATTTCAGTTGCCAATGCCGCACCTTCTCTTTTGAGTGCATAATTTTTTGGTAAAATAAAACGCAGCACTCTTTGTAAAAATCCCGGTCCTTTACTGTGTATTGCTTCTTTTTCTAAATTTGGTTTTAAATCAACTTCTTGTTTTTGCAAGGTGTTTAACTGGCCTTTCATATTATGTAAGTCACGTAATTGAATGGCAATCTTGTCCAAATGACCTTGATTTATAGGCGATTCGTCTTGCAAGGCTTGCTCTTTCCTTTCTAATTTATTTATTGCTATTTGAATCACTGTCTCGACCTTATTCGCCTGCTTTTTAACGACTTCAAAAGGAGCCGGAATATCTCTTAATGCCTGTAATCCTTTTAATAAGCTTACTGAAGCCTTAATTTCATGGCCATGAAATTCCTTTAAGCCATTCTCTTCAATAGTTTCTTCCCAAGTAGACCCTTTAAGCAGATTTGGTTGGGAACTAAAACGTATTTCATAAAGAGGAATAATTTGCTTTCCTGAAGGCACACAGACTTCGGTGGAACGAAACTGAGAAATTGGGTCAATATCTTTAGATAAAGCCATATATGAATCAAAAGGCTCTTGAGGACGCGTATGCTCTTTCAAGCCTCCTTTTTTCAGCACAATTTCAGGATGACCAACAAAAACTTTGCAGGCTAAAACGACTCGATCTGCAGGTTGGTCGGTTCCTTTTTTTACACAGTTGCACATACCGCTTTGTTTACATTCGGTACATGTAGAAAAGGTCGCTGCTTTAGACAATTCTGAAGTAAAGTAAACGCCTTTGCCTAATGGCCCATAACCATTACCCTTAACGTATTTACAGCGTCCTTCATCAAAACCATTTTGCATAATTAACGGCGAAACATCTGAATTGGTACCATGATAAAGCAACATTTCTCCAGGCTCTAATTGGATATCCTCAGTCTGTATGGTCTGCAGCTCTTTAGAAAGAACTCCAGAAAGCGGATCAACCGGTTTTTTTAGCGCATTATATTGTTCTTCCAGCGCCGGGTTAGATAGTTTTTTAACCTCTGTGATTTGCGTATAGTGGGTATCACCGCCAAAGGTAGGCACATCCCCCTTAATTTCTTTCCATAATTGAGAAAAGAAGGCCCCCCAGCCTTTCGCATAAGCAGCCCCAAGACGAGAGGGTTCAAAACGCATAGAGACTTTTTGTCGGTCTATCGCCTGCTGACGAAATTGGTTATCAAAATCCTCAACGAGCTTTTGTCCGAGAAATTCGGTATGGTTCATTTCAATAGGAAGGCTTTGCTTGACGCTTTTTTCTTTTAAAACCGCGACCAAGTCTCTTTGTGCATCGATAGGTTTTACACCTAATAGGCATGCCTTTTTAATTGGATTTTCTACAATACATTTTTTTATTTGCTCCAATTGTACGGTGTTGATTTGCTTATTTGTTAAATCCAAAACGCCAGTCAATGACACCTGTCTTAATAATTCAGCAAAATCACCTCGTGGGCCTTCATGAATAATTCGATGCGGATCGAGTTTTACGGCACGTAATTGTTCCATTGACGTACTAACATCGCGTGCGTGTTGCGCTTTTAATTTAGGATTGTTTTCTTTATCCTGTTGTGAAAATGCTTCGAATTTAACGCGTGTACCGGTCATTTTGCACAGTTGAGTAGCATGAACTAAAAAGTTTGTGGTCGCACGCTTCGCGTCAATTTTTTTAGGATCTAAAAACTCGCCTAACTCTTCGTCGATTTGCTCACGAACGGGCTCTTTAGGAGGGCCAACCTTGCATCGCACCAAATCAGTATGATGACTTAAATCAATTACCCCTTTTAATAAATGAGCTAACGCTAATTTATGTTCTCCAGGTAGTTTATCAACTAAATCGTGATGATTTTCTAATTTGGGAGCATGTGTTCCTATTGCAAACCTTAAGAAATTAACCAAACCTGGTTCAAAACCCATTTCCGTAGCCACAACCGCAAATAATTCGGCTGAACGTTTGGCATTGGAAGGATCATCTTTGCCTGATTTTTCATTGGTTCGACCACTACGGCATAAATAAATGGCCAATTCCAAACACGCTTTTAGTTCATCATTATTATTAATTTCTGTAGCAAGAGGAGCATATTCTTCATTGCCATAATTTTGAATCAAATCCAGATATTTTTGCGCATAAATCCGTTGTCTTACGGCATGCGTAGTGTCATGGTTACGATGGTATACAGTAAAATTATCATGAGTAATATCAACATAGCCACGAAATAAAGCCGGAACATCAAGATAGGGTTTATTGATGTAATTATCAGCTAAAACTTGCCATATGTGGCTTTTATATCCTTCCCCATCTTGCCAAAAGTGCTTGTAGTCACGTAAAGGCTCAAGATCAACCTCCATCCTTCTTCCTAAGGTAGAAGATTTTATCGGCAAAACAACGGTTGATTTCTTTTTACCCATATCGTCACTTCATTATATAAAAGTTCCATAGGTTAAGCATAACAAAAAAAGATTAAGTGAAGATTAATAGTGCTAATTATCATCCTTCCGAGGAAACCGGACTCAAACCAACTTACTCAGGATGAAAATACTGAAAAATACGCAGAGCCAAATGCTCGCTTATCCCTGGGACTTTAGCAATTTCCTCTAAAGGTGCCTTAACCAGTTCACGGATCCCGCCAAAACGATGTAATAAGGCTTGTCGACGTTTAGAACCGACTCCTTCAATCTCTTCTAAGGAAGACTCCAAACCTCGTTTTTGTCTTTTCTTACGATGCGCCGTAATGGCAAAACGATGGGCTTCATCGCGAATATGTTGTAATAAATGTAAGGCCTTCGATTCATCGGGTAAAATTAATTCTCGTTCTTCATGAACTAAAATCAATTTTTCCCACCCCGCCTTACGAGAGGGACCTTTAGCCACACCTAATAACAGCACATCGGAAATATTTAACGACCCAAGTACCCGCTGCGCTACCCCGACTTGCCCTTTGCCGCCATCAATAATCAGCAAATCCGGCAATGACTGGGCTTCCAGCAACCGTTTAAAACGACGGGTAATTGCTTGCTCCATCGCGGCATAATCATCGCCAGGCGTAATGCCTTCAATATTAAAGCGCCGATATTCACGTGTATTAGGACCCTCATGATCAAAAACAACACATGAAGCAACCGTCGACTCCCCTTGGGTATGGCTAATATCAAAACACTCCATGCGCTCAATTGGTTTGTTAAGTTGTAAGAACTCTTCTAATTCAGTAAAACGCGACCGCATCGTTGAATGCTTGGTCACATATTCAGCAATAGAAACACGCAAATTATTCGCGGCAAAATCCATCCAGCGTGATTTAGCACCACGAGGGTTGATTTGTATTTTACAGGCTTTACCGCGCTTTTGAGTTAATGCTTCTTGTAGAGGAGCATGATCCGATAATGTATGGTTAGTAATAATTAGTGGCGGGATACGCTCCGGTGTATCAAGATAATAAAAGCCCATAAAAGCATCAAATGTCTGCTGCCATAACTCATCCATATTAAGCTCTTCATCTAAACCTTTCGCAGGCATAGAAGGGAAGAAACTTTGGCTAGCTAATACCTGTCCCTCGCGGATGGTAACGCATTGGATGCACGAAAACCCCGGATTTACTTCAATAGCGATGGCATCGGCATCCCCACTGAGTTGCATCATACCTTGCTGTTCTTGTACCAAGCGCAAATTTTTAATCTGATCGCGAAGTACCGCAGCCTCTTCGAAACGCAACTCCTCTACCGCCTTTTCCATACGAGCAGCCAGCTCATCAAGAATTAATTGGCTTTTTCCTTGTAAAAAGCGTATCGCATCTTGAATGGAACGCTGATAATCTTCCGGACTAATGTAATCAACACAAGGAGCCGTACAGCGTTTAATTTGATATTGCAAACAAGGACGTGAACGTGCATTAAAAAAACTGTCCCGGCAATTACGAATTTTAAATACCTTCTGAATGGTTACAATAGTTTCTTTAACTGCACTAACACTCGGATAAGGACCGAAAAAATTTCCCGTTAATGGCTTTTTTTTCGATCGATAGATTTCAATGCGCGGAAAATCAGGATGATCTGAAATATGAATATAAGGATAGGTTTTGTCATCACGCAGCAACACATTGTATTTTGGTCGCAGTGCTTTAATTAGGTTACTTTCCAGCAAGAGAGCTTCCGTCTCACTGCGGGTAACCGATATCTCTATGGATGCAATTTGGCTGACTAAAGAACGAGTTTTAGCGCCAGTATTTTGTTTATTAAAATAACTACTAACTCTTTTTTTAAGATTCGACGCTTTTCCAACATACAATACCGTCCCTGCTTCATCCAGCATTCGATAAATACCTGGATCGCTGGGCAATTTCGTAAGAAATTGCGCCAGCTCTTGAGCGCGATTTTGCATGTTAATCTTCTGATGCTATATCAGTTGGGTTTTCGATAATTCCGTGTTTTAACGCAAGATAGGTCAGCTCAACATCATTTTTAATGCCCAGCTTTTCAAAAGTACGATAACGATATCCATTAATTGTTTTGGTGCTCAGAAACAATCGGTCGCTAATCTCTTGAACGGTCATCCCGCTAGTGATCATGAGCATCACCTGCATTTCGCGCTCTGATAGCATATTAAAAGGTGAGCCTTGTACTTCCTCCAAGCTGTTAATCGCCACTTTCTGGGCAATCTCCGCACTTAAATACTTTTCACCCTTAGCTACTTTACGTATTGCGGCAGCCATTTCTTCGGCACCAGACTCTTTAGTGAGGTAGCCCATGGCCCCTAACTGTAAAACACGAGTAGGCAAGACATCAGAACACATCGCAGTCACGGCAATTACTTTCACATGAGGATTAGATTTTTTTAAGCGGCGGGTTACTTCCCAGCCATCAATGCCCGGCATTTTCATATCGAGAAGCACAACATCAGGGCCATGTTGTTTAACCAATGCTAAAGCTTGCTCACCGCTTTCAGCGTCAGCAACTACATTTACATCCGACAAATCTTCAAGTAATCGTCGAATTCCCATTCTAACCAATGCATGGTCATCAACAATTAGTACCTTAATCAAATAATGCTCCTTGACGTACAGCCAATGGACAACGCATGTCTGCCGATGTTATCAAGACTATCCCGGCATTACAATACGCTTTATCCATAGATCAGTAAAATCATATAGCAAGAGAAAGATAAAAAACACTTCCGTTTAAGAATTATCCAACCTAACAAGCCCGAATATGAATATTTGGATTACCTGGATCCACCTCAAATAATGGGGGAAACTCACCTAACTCACGTGTACGTTCTAACAATTTGCCAATATCAGATAAAACAAAATCATACAGAACCTGATAGCTATCAATCACAAAATAGATTGGCTGCAGTCTGTCGATCCGATAAGGCGTACGGAACGCAACTATGGGATCAAAATAAACACGCAATGGAATGTCACTTTCAACACTGTATACTGTTTCGCTAATGGAAGATAGAATTCCACCACCATAAGCCCTTAAACCTTTAGAACTCTTGATTAAACCAAACTCTACGGTATACCAAAACATGCGTTGCAATAAAGGCCAATCTTCCTCTGGAAAACTTAATACCTTACAGGCATAGTCATGCACAAAATCAGCATAAATGCTGTCTGTTAACATGGGACAATGTCCAAAAATCTCATGGAAAATATCCGGCTCTTTTACATAATTTAATTCTTCTTCGGTACGTATAAATGTTGCCACAGGAAAATGTTTTCTTGCCAAGAGTTCAAAAAACTCTCGTGCTGAAATCAACGCTGCCACAGGAGCCACTTGCCACCCTGTTTTTGCTTTGAGTTTCTGGCTCAAATCAGGCAACTGAGGGATACTTTGTGAATTAATACCTAAGGTTTGCAACCCGGTAATAAATGCCTCACAAGCCCTGTTTGGAATTAATTTTATTTGACGCTCAAACAAAATGTTCCAGACTTTATTTTCCTCAGCCGAATAATTAACATATCCCTGTGCATCGGGAACATGCGCAACATAACGGCTTGAAAACTCCATACTTTCTCCTTACTCACATAGGGAACGTCATCCCAGGATGACGCTAATTCGTCTAATTATTATTATGCACTACGAAACTGATTTGTGCTGCCTCAATTGGGCAATCTAGTTATAGCTTAAGCTTAGCAGATTCATAACCATCTCATTTATTAGGCAATCTGCGCACAAAAGTCAACAACTATTACAGATTTTTCAAATTATACGGTACACTCAAGGAGTGATTTAGCATTCAAGGAGCACTCACATGACCATAGCTATCTTGGCAACGGGCGATGAAATCGTTCATGGAGATACATTAAATACGAACGGCCATGATCTAGCCCACGCCCTGAGCACCGAAGGTTTGTCCTTAGGTTTTCAACTTTCTTGCAGCGATAAAGAAAAAGATATCATTAACTGTTTACAGTTTTTAGCTGCAAATCACGACATTATCATTATTATTGGGGGACTTGGGCCAACTACAGATGATCTCACACGTTTTGCTTTAGCGAAGTTTACCGGAGTAGAATTGGTAGAACATAGCGAAGCCCTAGAGCATATTAAAGAACGCTTAAAACATAGCAAAATACCTTTAAATCAAGGCAATAGACAACAATGTCTCTTTCCTGCCGATGCCAAACTACTTCCCAACGCCAATGGGAGTGCCATGGGCTGTTATTATCGCTGGAACGATAAAACATTTATTCTTCTTCCTGGCCCTCCTCGTGAGTGTTTACCCATGTTTAATGACTATGCATTCCCTATGTTGCAGGAAACATCGCATAGTCAAAAACAAATCCTAAAGTGGAAGGTTTTTGGCTTAGCTGAAAGCGAAATCTCCCAGACATTGGAAGAAGCATTAGCCGAAATTGATTGCCAAACCGGCTATCGTTGGGAGTCGCCTTATATTGAATTCAAAGTACGTTGCCGGCCAAACGTAGTTGAACAGATTAAGGCCATTATCGAACCAATTGTGGCGCCGCATGTAATCAGTACCGTGGATAAAAAAGCATCCGATGCCTTACGTGAGCTCATTAGCACGCGCAATGAACCAATGACGATTATTGATGAAGCTACTGGTGGTTTATTACAAAATATTCTAAGCAGACCTGGCTTACACCATTTAGTAAATTTTAATGGTTTACAAAAAACGAAGCCATATTTTCATATTACTGGCTTAGAAGATTATTGGCACAAGAAACCGATCACCGGTACGACGCAGCTGACGATTCACTACCATGATGGAAAAAATGAAGGCATAGAAACTTATACTATTCCCTACCGCACCCCCTCAGTACGAGAGCATGCGGCAGAATGGTCAAGCTTCAGGATTGTTCATCTCATCAATCAATTGCATCAATGAGTAACACAATTGTTGGGTTCCTTGACCACTGATTGCGGAAATAGTGAATACCTTATCCTTCCAATCCAGGCCATCAATAATGGTCTGGATGCGTTCATTACGACTGGCCTCATCCGGTAACATATCAATTTTATTGAGTACGAGCCACCGTGGTTTTTGTACTAACTCAGGATTGTATTCAGCCAATTCATTGATAATTGCTTTAGCGGAAGCCACTGGATCACTCTCATCCAAAGGAGCCACATCGATTACATGCAACAATACGCAAGTACGAGACAAATGTTTTAAAAAACGATGCCCTAAGCCCGCACCAGTGGAAGCACCTTCAATAAGTCCAGGAATATCAGCCATCACAAAGCTTTTATGTGAAGAAACACTAACAACGCCCAAACCAGGATGCAAGGTAGTAAAAGGATAATCGGCAACCTTCGCCTTAGAGCTGGAAACAGCACGAATCAAGGTCGATTTTCCAGCATTAGGTAAGCCCAGCAAGCCAACATCCGCTAAAACCCGCAACTCGAGACGTAAGTGTCTTGACTCTCCAGGACTCCCGGGACTAGTTTGACGGGGAGCACGATTCACACTGCTTTTATAGCGAGTATTTCCTAGACCATGGAATCCACCTTGAGCAATAAGTACGGGTACCCCTACTTTGTTAATATCACCAAGTAATTCACCACTATCAACATCATAAATTAACGTGCCCACGGGAACTTTAATAATTAAATCGTCACCCTTTTTTCCCGAACAGTTTCCGCCCATACCGGGTTGACCGTTTCCTGCCTTATAATGGCGCATATAACGAAAATCGATAAGGGTATTGAGATCGCTGCAGGCTTCGAAATAAACGCTGCCACCGTCGCCGCCATCACCACCATCAGGGCCGCCGCGAGGAATGAATTTTTCGCGTCTGAAGCTTAAGCAACCATTTCCACCATTACCGGCATCAACCTTAATAAGTGCTTCATCAACGAATTTCATGGCTTACCTCAAAAATAAAGAAAATTCTAGTTGTCAGGGACAGGGAACATAGTGTGAGCAAGTTAAGGAGCACCGGCATAAAACCCGTCCCTAAACTCGTAGCCCGTATTAGACGAAATCGTAATACGAGATGTTGTGGCACATATCCCCGTATTAGTCTATTACGAATACGGGCTACGTTTTCTGAATCTTAATACACAGTAGCCCGGATGCAAGCAACCAGGCTACGTGTAAAGACAATCGGTGGAACTTAAATGTTCCTAGTTTGCAGCTTCTTGTTCAGCAACAATAGTTACATACTTACGATTTTTTTCGCCTTTAACGACGAATTTAACCAAACCTTCAACTAAGGCAAATAAAGTATGATCACGACCAACGCCAACACCTGGACCTGCATGGAAACGAGTACCACGTTGTCTTACAAGGATTTCACCTGCATTAACAAACTGGCCACCATAACGCTTCACACCAAGAAACTTAGGATTCGAGTCGCGGCCGTTACGAGTACTACCACCTGCTTTTTTATGAGCCATTGCTATCCCCTCTTACTTGCTAATCGCAGTAATTTTAACTTGCGAATAATATTGTCTGTGCCCCATTTGTTTCATATGGTGCTTACGACGACGGAACTTGATGATTTTGACTTTCTTGTGACGGCCATGATCAAGTACTTCTGCTTTTACAATTGCTTTAGCAACAAATGGCGTGCCGCAAACAATTTTGTCACCATCAGCTAACATTAAAACTTCTTCGAATTTAATTTCGTTGCCAACATCTTCAGGCAGCAATTCGATTTTAAGTACATCGCCTTCCTTCACGGTGTATTGCTTACCGCCAGTTTTGATTACCGCATACATAATTTTTCTCCAATTCGCCTGATTGGCTATCACAAATTCAATAAAGTCGCATATTCTATGAAATTATGCCAACGACTTCAAGTGCAATTTCTATTTATGTTCATTTTAAAATATTGTATACTTTGCCACCCTTTCCAGATTTTTTAGCAAAGTCTTTAAGGTACGTAATTTTTTACGAACTTGAATATTTTGGCCAAGAGTTGAGAAATGTCAATATATTCTTGGATCTGGTATTTAATCTGGTCGCGGATTAAGTAAGGGCCATTTAATTTTTGGAGCATATAATAATGTCAAATATTCTATTAGAAGCAGAAACAAGAACGGATATGGGGAAAGGTGCGAGCCGCCGCCTACGTCGTCTTGAAAATAAAGTTCCCGCAGTAATTTACGGCGGAGACAAAAAACCAATGTCTATTCTTTTCCCACACAACAAAGTAATCAAAGTATTAGAAGCAGAAAGTACCTACTCTAGTGTTTTCGACATTACTATTGATGGAAAAGTAGAACACGTGATTTTAAAAGCATTACAACGCCATCCATACAAGCCTGTAATAATGCATATGGACTTACAACGTGTTTCTAAGAAAGACGTACTGGTTAAATTAGTACCTCTGCATTTTATCAATGAGCAAAAAGCTCCTGGTATCAAGGCTGGCGGTATGATTAACCACACAATGACTCAAGTTGAAGTTCGTTGCCAAGCTAAAGATCTTCCAGAGTTCATCGAAGTTGATATGTCTAAAGTAGCACTTGATGATGTTGTTCATTTATCACATCTGAAATTACCAAAAGGCGTAAACTTAACTGTTGATGTTACAGATGGTAGCCACGACGCTCCTGTTGTGAGCATTCATATGGCTCGAGTAAGCGCAACTGAAGAAGCAACAGAAGTTCCAGCATCTGCTGTACCAACTGTTGATTCAGAAGAGAAAGGCGAAGAGTAATTTTTCTCCGCGATCAGAGCCAGGCATGCCTGGCTCTGATTACTTAACCCCAAATCCTAATCCTACGTACTCATCATGGCGATAAAACTTATCATTGGTTTACGTAATCCCGGTTCAGCTTATGAGCATACGCGTCATAATGCAGGTGGATGGCTTACAACAGCCCTAGCGCAACGACATAGCGCTACATTCAAATTAGAAAAAAAAATGCAGGCTGAGCTGGCTGAACTCGAACTGAATAATCATTCAGGCAGACTGGTTTTACCCCTAACCTTCATGAATCATAGTGGACAACCAACACGATTAATCAGCCAATTTTACCGCATTCAACCTGAAGAAATACTAGTAGTTCATGATGAATTGGACTTACCTGCAGGACGAATTAAATTAAAAACCGGTGGTGGACATGGCGGGCACAACGGTTTAAGAGATATTATTAGCCAGATAGGCAGCCCAAACTTCCATCGTTTACGTATTGGTATAGGCCACCCTGGGCATAAAGACTTAGTGCACCAATATGTACTCAATAAACCGTCCGCACAGGACAGACAACATATTTATGATGCAATCGATAGAGGCATTGCAGCAATGCCCTTACTTTTATCTGGTGATATTTCCAGAGCAATGAATCAATTAAACGCTTAACAGAGGTACTATTCATGGGATTTAAATGTGGAATCGTAGGCTTGCCTAACGTTGGTAAATCAACTCTTTTTAATGCCCTAACCAAAGCTGGTATTGAAGCAGCGAATTACCCTTTTTGTACCATCGAGCCCAATGTGGGTATTGTGACTGTTCCAGATCCCCGACTTGATGCCTTAAGTGAAATTGTTAAGCCACAGCAAGTACTTCCAACAACCATGCAATTCGTTGACATTGCAGGGATTGTGAAAGGTGCATCCAAAGGTGAAGGTTTAGGTAATCAGTTTTTAGCTAATATTCGTGAAACTGATGCAATTGCTCATGTAGTACGTTGTTTTGAAAATACTGATGTAATTCACGTGGAGGGTCGAGTTGATCCCTTAAGCGATATCGAAGTAATTAACACCGAATTAGCTTTAGCCGATATGGAAGCTGTTGAAAAAGCCATGCTGAAAGCGGGTAAGAACAGCCGTAGTGGTAATAAAGAGGCCATTGCGGAAGTGAAAGCTTTAGAAAAAATCAAAGCCCATTTAGATGAAGGCTATCCAGTACGCACTCTGGAATTAACGACTGATGAGGAACTTATTGCACGCCGTTTATTCTTACTTACAGCGAAACCCGTTCTTTATATCGCCAATGTTAATGATGATGGTTATGAAAATAATCCACTATTGGATAAGGTTCAAGAACTTGCAGCACACGAAAAAGCCAGTGTTGTTGCTTTATGTGCGGCAACAGAAGCCGAGCTGGTTGAGCTCGATGACGAAGATCGTAAAGAATTTATGGAAAGTTTGGGCTTAAGTGAACCAGGTCTGCATAAAGTAATTCGTGCAGGCTATGATCTGTTAGGATTACAAACTTATTTTACTGCGGGTGTTAAAGAAGTAAGAGCATGGACTATTCATAAAGGTGCAACAGCTCCACAAGCAGCTGGTGTAATCCATACTGATTTTGAAAAAGGATTTATTCGTGCGGAAGTAATTGCTTATAATGATTTTATTAACTATCGCGGCGAACAAGGCGCGAAAGAAGCAGGCAAATTACGCTTGGAAGGTAAAGCGTATGTTGTTTGTGATGGTGATGTAATGCATTTCCTGTTTAATGTGTAGGTCTTACCTACCCATATCTTGATGAATGTAGGCTGGGCTAAAAAGTCCAGCATCTGGTGTAGCACAAATTATTTGCTGAGCCTTACGACTCAGCCTACTCGTTGCTTACCATTTTACCTTAAGTTATCACCATTACCTGAACGGATGCCTTGACAATTACCCGGTACAACTTTAGCATTTGCTGATTGAATGGTTGAGGAAAAACAATGACGATTGAGAGTATACGCGAAACAGTAATTGATGATTTTAACGCGGTCAATGCTTTAATTGTTAATAAAATTGAATCTCAGATAGGCTTAATTGATGATATGTCCCACCATGTTATTGAAAGTGGTGGCAAACGGCTGCGTCCTCTATTGGTGCTATTAGCCAGTAATGCTTGTGGTTATCAAGGCCAAAATCATATTGCTTTAGCGGCCATGGTTGAGTTCTTTCATACAGCTACCTTATTGCATGATGATGTTGTCGATGAATCTACGCTAAGAAGAGGGCGTGAAACCGCAAATAATATTTGGGGAAGTAAAGCAAGCATCTTAGTCGGTGATTATTTGTTTACCCAATCAATCCAATTAATGGTAGACTCAGGCAACCCTGCCATTTTGAAACTTTTTGCTAATACCGCCTTGGATATTAGCTGTGGCGAAGTGAAACAATTATCAAACCGCCATAACCCTGCCCTGACATTTGATGAGTATTTCGATGTTATTCGTGCAAAAACAGCCTTGTTATTTGCCGCCTCATCCTGTATTGGTCCGATGTTAAGTGATGCATCCAAAGAAGTCCAAGATAGTATTTATGCTTATGGCTTACACTTGGGCAATGCCTTCCAGCTTATTGATGACGCGTTGGACTATTGCTCTGATGCCAAAACCATAGGTAAAAACATTGGCGATGATTTGGCAGATGGTAAAGCGACTCTACCATTAATTCATGCCCTGCAGCATGGTTCGGAGTTACAAAAGCAACAAATTATCGACAGTTTAAAAAAAGGCAGTCTTGAGTTTTTACCCGAAATTCTGGTTGCTCTGGAAGAAACGAAAGCCATCGAATATACCAAAAAAATTGCAGCACAAGAAATTGACAAAGCCCTGTCTCATTTAATGATTTTACCGGAATCAAAATATAGAGATGCGCTTGCTAAGCTAGCAAATTTCGCGTTACAAAGAAGTTATTAAAACGAATAGCCTGGTTGCGAGCAACCAGGCTATGCCAATAGATTGGTTTACCATCGGTCATGTCACGCTCCAGCCTTAACCTCCAATGGCATGCATAACTCAGCATTCAAATTTTTATGTGTTGCATGTAATGCATTCTCAGAATTAGTACCTACAAAAAAGAAAATACGGCCTGTGCTTTTATAATGAATCGCATGCGCAGCTCCTAAGGTTAAACTAGCAATGAAATTAGTAACCACCATTAAAATTAACCGCATCGCCTGAGACTCAGAGCATCGATCATGATGGAGTACATCCTGCGTATAGCGGTCTTTTGCTTTCTCTAATGAGGCAATTAATGCCTGCGCCGCTCCTCTTGCAGGCTGCTCAAGCTGATAATAATTCTTTAAGGCGTGATAACATTCCGCTTGGTAAATAAGAGATGCAGCACCCGCTTTCTGGTACTTTTCTGGCGCGCTTTTTAAACTCATTAAGATCTGTTGATTTGCATCATGGATTTTTAAGACCCCAGAACAAAATTTCTCATTAGATATAAAATCTAAATAATCCGCAATATTCAGTTGTGCTTCCAAAAGAGCAAACACAACCATTACTTGCTTTTGCGTTAAAGCGTTCTGTTTAATGTATTGATGTAAGCAAGTTTCCGTACTCACTTTTGCAAGCAAATCAATGTGCCCATGTGTATGTAGGAGCTCAATCAATGGAGTGATCGTTATCCCCGTTTGATATAGAATCTTCACCGCGCCTAAAAAAGGCGTAGGATTTAGCGGCTGGTATTGAGCAACAAGTGCTTCTTCTAAACTTTCAAGGTATGTAACAACCCGTGCATAGTATTGGCGACCAGAAAAGCTAGAACAGCGCTCTAATAAGTAATGCATAGCTACAAATAACTCTAATAAATTGATCCCCTCCATCTCAGTTAACCCAGCGCTAATTTTATTAAGCACTGCAAGTGTCATAATTTGATATTCAAAGCTTAAACATGCACTTCCACGAGCATGCATTAATAAAATTTCTGCTAACTGCTCAGCCTTGTATTGCTGTGCAATATAAATTTGAGATGCCAAAATGAGGCAATCAATAGGATCAGAGGCATCAGCACTAATACGATGATATTTTCCCACCCCTATTTTAGTAAAACTAAAATGGCCAAAACTATCCCTTGGCTCAATAATATTGCGGGTAATATTATTAAATGAAGCATGCTGAGATGTAGTAAAATACAATTGATCCAAATTAGTCAGCATATCTTTATGAGTGACAATCTCCTTATTACTTAATAAGGATTCAATTAATAGGTTTCTTAACAACGCTCCGTTGCGAAAATGCTGTTGTTTAATCTCCTCTAGCGAGCTGCCACAAATACTACTAATAAAAGCGCCTATACGCATATCCACATGGCGATTAAAATCATCTTGAGAATTTTGCTGCATCCTATGAATAAGCTCTTCAGCAAAATTACCTTTAGCACAAAGACCTAGCACACGACCGTATTGTGCTTGATCGCTATGAATCAAACCAAATTTTTGATGACTTTCATGCAAAATGATTGAAAGCTGTCCCGATGCTATTAATGCTTGAACTTCAGGTATTAATCGTAAATTAGAGTACAGAGCCGTAGTCGCATCAACAATAATAGTTAATGGTTTGTCTCGTTTTTTTTCAATCAATTTGCGCCTGACAAAATGATTAATATCTACTCCAGGCGTTAGACCATCCTTATTAACAATGGGTCCCGCAGAAAGAATATAAATATCCGCATCAGACTTAGTAAGGTTATTTTTAGTAATATGAGCAAATTCATAATAGCTGGGAGTGCATACTTTAATCTTAGGTTCAGCACCAGTATGCGTGTGCATCTGCCTAGCTAATTGCATGGCTACGGTATACGCATTTGTTCCTGAAAGCGCGGGAAAAGCGACAAAATGCGAATTAACAATTTGCTCTTCACTAAGGTCTAAGGAACTAAGAAATGTTTTTTTGGATTCACTAATAAATGCATTAAAACTATTTACGAGAAATTGTTCATCGGATTGTCTTAATAAAGCCAAACTAATCTCATGGATAATCACATAAATACAGAATGCATAACGTGGGTAGTGATACTCATAAAAGGTATGAGTTAGCTCAAGTAGCAAGCTAATCCGCTTTATGGCCGCAGGAGTCATTTCAGGCAAGGCTTGTATTAACTTAGCAAGATTCATGGCTAATAATCGCGTGGGATGACGGTCACCAGCAGCAATCGTGATTATTTTTTTCCATACAGAGCTTTGTTTCAACTCTTCTGTGGTTACTGGCAAATCATCAAACTCTGAAATTTCTGAGTTTATAAGCTCAGGATAAAGCTCCGTTTTAATATTTTGGGCAATTTCCCAAGGAGAAGCCACCACACCGCAAGCGCGAACAATTTCCTTTATTTTAAGGATTTGACCAAAATTACAACGCGGAATCACTAACAAACCGATGGTATGGTCTGCATTCTTAATTAACTCAATCGGCGCTTTGATTGGAGGAAAATGGTTCTTTATGATTTCTTCGATTGGAGTATTCCTCAGTAAGCTTACTGGCATGTACTCATTGACGCTCTCAAGCTCTGGATCAATTGCAAATTGCAACAGTAATTGCTTTAAAAAAACGGCAGGTAAATCATCATCGCGATGATAATAAGCACGAATATGAATATAGGGATTAGTAGTTTTATATTTAGAGGTTGGTGGTAATTCAGCCGCATGGCGCCCAAACATAATTCTGGAGAACAAGCGTTGCTCATCATCTTCAGCCATCATGGATAAATACGTGTTATAAGGGTCTTGGATAAATCTGAGGTTAATTTGCCTTTTTCGCCACACACGCTGAATGCATTTGGCCGCTAGTTCTTGTTGCAGAGTGTTGGATTCAAGTATTGACAACTCATCTTCTTGTTCTTGATTCGTTAACTCAAGCAAAGCTTCTGTGTTAATGCCCGCTAAACTGATTTGCTGTTTTAAATAATTGAATAAAAATTGTAATGAACTCGTTGAATCAAAAAAATCATTCATGCTGCATCTTAGGTCCGCACACTAATAGTATTATGCGTTAATCTTAAATCAAATTACTTTAACAAGGATATTGAAAAGAAGGAATATCATTAATCTAAATTAATTAATTTTAATAGTATAGAGCTTGGATTTTAATATTTATAAATTCGTGGACCTAATTCGTCCTCATAGCCAAATTCATGTAAACTTTTTAAGCGATAAGTAAATAAGATCCCATCAAGATGATCGCATTCATGTTGAATAATACGCGCATGAAATCCCTCCGCAATCCCAGTAATAAAATTGCCTTCAGGATCATATCCGCTGTATTCAATTTTCTTATACCGTGACACCAAACCTCGCAAACAAGGAAGACTCAAACAGCCTTCCCAGCCATCAACCATTTCATCAGAAATGGCTTTATAGGAAGGATTTATCAAAATGGTAAAAGGGACAGGTTTTGCATTCGGATAACGTTTACTCTTTTCAAATCCCAGCATGATAATTCTTTTGTTACAACCAACTTGTGGCGCAGTAATCCCCACCCCGCCTTTCTCCTCCATAGTATCACGCATGTTTTGCAGCAAGGTTGCAATTTCCGGATGTGTATTAATTGGATCAAAATTAACAAGAGGTGTCGAGGGAACTCCCAATTGTTTGCTACCCATCTTTACAATCGCTTGCGTTGACATGACTGGTTCCTGGGTTGGTTGGTTGATTAACTGCTCTGAGCCTTACATGCAGAGAGAATCTTTTTTAATTATAGAATTGAATTGGAAGAAAAGAAAAAAGCTTTTTGTAGCCCGTATTAGCACAGCGTAATACAGGCTACCTGCTAAATGCGTCATTAGCGTTCGCAATAACGAGATCAGCTAACGCGAATAGATTCCATACCACCCAAATAAGGTCGTAAAGCCATAGGGATATTAATGTTTCCCTCTTTGTCCTGATAATTTTCCATCAAGGCAACCAAGGTTCGACCTACAGCAAGACCAGAGCCATTTAAAGTATGGATCGGTTCTATATCGCGCTCTTCATTACGTCGATATCGAGCCTTCATTCGACGAGCTTGGAATGCTTCCATATTTGAACAAGAAGAGATTTCACGGTACGTATTCTGGCTCGGTAACCATACTTCAATGTCATAGGTTTTTGCAGCACTAGGCCCCATATCACCAGAACACAGAGTAACCACCCGATAGGGTAATTCCAGATGCTGTAAAATTGTTTCTGCGTGATTGACTAGTTTTTCTAACGCATTATAAGACTCTTCCGGTTTGGTCATCCAAACCAACTCTACTTTTTCGAATTGATGTTGGCGAATCATCCCTTTAGTGTCTTTACCATATGAACCGGCTTCACTACGAAAACAAGGGGTATGACATGCATATTGCATTGGCAACATATCTTCGGTAAGTAAGGTATCGCGAACGGTATTGGTCACAGGAATTTCTGCTGTTGGGATTAAGTAATAACCTTGATCACCAGTTAGCTTAAATAAATCCTCTTCAAATTTTGGCAATTGGCCTGTACCTAATAAACTGTCTGCATTGACAATATAAGGAACATAAATCTCCTGGTAGCCATGATACTGTGTATGAACATCCAACATAAATTGGATTAAAGCACGGTGTAATCTGGCTAATTGATTGCGCATCACCACAAAACGACTACCGGTTAACTTGGCAGCCATAGCAAAATCCATCTGTCCTAATGCTTCGCCAAGCTCATCATGCGACTTCACGGAGAAATCAAAACTGGGAATGGTTCCCCAGCGTCTCACTTCCACATTATCATTCTCATCGGTACCAACAGGTACTGATTCGTGGGGAATATTAGGCAAACGTAAAGCTATTGCTTCAATTTGTTGTAATAAGTCATCGAGCTCTTGTTTTTTCTGCTCAAGCTCTGCACCAATGCGATTAACCTCTTCGCGCATCGGCTCAATATCTTCACCACGAGATTTGGCGATACCAATCGCTTTGGAACGAGTGTTTCGTTCATTTTGCAGAGCTTGAGTTGCAACTTGAAGTTCTTTACGCTTTTCATCCAACGTTGTAAATGAAGTGATATCAAATTGAAAACCGCGCTTTAACAACTGGGAAGCAACGAATTGAGGGTCATCTCGTAATAATTGAATGTCTAACATAGGCTGTCACTCTAACTTATGATTTTGTTAAAAGTCAGCCCCTTCCCTGGATGCCGCGGACAAGCCGCAGCACGTTGGCAATTATGAAAGCTGACCTTTTACATTGGTTTGTATCAAATCCGGTTTGATATATCCGCCCACTCATCAACGAAGCAGGTAGTCTTTAGCTTATCGTACAATACCGCGTGTTGATCGATTTAATAAATCAATCATAGGAATCACTTCAGGGCATTCATTCTGCATCAACTCCAATTCAGCAATGGATTGCTGCACTGTTAGCCCTTTGCGGAAGATCACTTTATAAGCACGACGCAGTGAGGTGATTGTCTCGGAAGAAAATCCGCGTCGGCGTAAACCTACTGTATTAATGCCATATACCGAAGGGGTATATCCAGCAACCATGATATAAGGAGGCACATCTTTAGATACATAAGTAGCTCGTGCAATAAAGGCATAAGCGCCTACGTGACAAAACTGATGTACTGCAGCATAACCACCAACAATGGCATAGTCATCAACCGTTACATGTCCTGATAATGCGCCATAACTAATAAGAATGATGTTATTGCCTAACATGCAATCATGGCCAACATGCGTATAAGCCATTAAGAAGTTATTATTACCAATACGAGTCACCCCGCCACCCTTTACGGTACCGCGGTTAATCATACAATATTCGCGAATGATATTATCATCACCTATTTCCAAGCGCGTAGACTCTCCTTTATAGGTAACGTCTTGTGGCTCATCACCTAAAGAGGCGAATTGGAAAATTTTATTGTTTTTGCCTATGGTTGTTGGACCTTTAAGCACTGCATAAGGACCGATCCAGGTATTTTCACCGATTTCAACGTCTGCACCAATTACTGCGCCAGGACCTACTGTTACACCTTTCGCTAGTTTAGCAGATGGGTGAATTATTGCTCTTTCATCTATCACTTTTGAATTTCCTTTGCTGCACTTAATAAATCAGCAGAGCAGGCCAGTTTATCGCCTACATAAGCTTCGCCATGCATACGCCAAAACGCTTTTTTCCTTCCTAAGAATTTAACTTCCAAGCGTAATTGATCTCCCGGAGTAACTACATGTTTAAATTTTGCATTATCAATACCTGCAAAAAAATGTAATACATTATCGCCATGCTCATAGGATAACCCTGCTAAAATCCCACTCGCTTGCGCTAATGCTTCTAGCATTAACACGCCAGGCATTACTGGATTTTCTGGGAAATGACCGTTAAAAAAGTTCTCATTAGCCGTAACATTTTTTATTGCAGTCAAATAATCAAAAACTTTGTAATCTAATACCCTATCAACCAATATCATTGGGTAACGGTGAGGCAACAAATTAAAAATTTGTTTGATATCCAACATAGATTCGCTCATTCTTATTTTCCTGTTTTAGTATCAGGTTTGGGTATGACTGAACAGGTACGTTCAATTACACCGTTCGGGCTTCTTAATAAAGAGGAGTCATTATCCTGCTTTAATCTGTCCAAAGCAATTGTTAATCGTAGGGTTGGTTTATATTTCTACTATTTTTGCCCCAAGGGCGGATGATTATGTGCTTAATTTTTTTTCAATAGCACCCAATCTATTTATGTAATCATCCAAGCGTCGAAATCGTGCCGCATTACGACGCCAACGCTTATGTTCATGAACTAGAGTCCCTGAAGAATAAATACCTGGCTTCGCAATGGACTTACTTACAGTAGACATGCCGGTAATCACTACATCTGCCACCAAGTGCACATAAGCAGCTACACTGCTAGCTCCACCAATAACGCAATCCGCATCTATTTGTGTATAAGCCCCTATTGCAGCACATCCAGCAATCACGGTATTTTTACCAATCAGCACATCATGGGCAATCTGTACTAAATTATCAACACAAACCCCTTCCGCTAAATAGGTATCACCTAAGGTGCCACGATCAATGACCGTATTAGCCCCTAAATGAACTTTATCCTCAAGAATAACACCGCCAACAACAGGATCTTGTTCCCAGAAGCCATGCTGTTTTACATAGTTAAAAGGTGATGCGCCCACCACTGTGCCGGAGTTAATAACCACTTGTGCGCCAATTTGAGTCCCAGCATGAACCACCGTATTATTAGCAATATGGCTGTTTTTACCAATACGTACACCCGCTTCAATCACGCTATGCGCTCCGATAACAACCCCCTCAGCAAGTTGTGCACCCGCACCAATAACGCTGTAAGCACCGACGACTACATTAGGCCCCAATTGAGCAGTAGGATGTATTTGTGCACTTGCTGCAATTTCAACTATTCGCTGCTTCTGTGGGGATAAATACTGGGTAGCCTTGATCATCGCCTGTAAGGGACTAGTAACAATAATTGTATTCCCAGAATACGCGTGATGATGCTCTGCTTTAAGTAATACGGCACCTGCTGCCGTATTACTTAAAGCTTGAGCAAATATAGGATTATCATAGTAAGCCAGATCCTGAGCCCCTGCCTGGGTCAGGGATGCCAAAGAAAAAATGGCGTGATTAGCATCACCATGCCACACGCCACCTAAACGCTCAGCTAATTGTGCTAAAGTTAGCAACTTTATCGCACCGAATTAGTTAATTGCTTTAACAACTTTATCAGTTACATCAAGAGTATCAGCACTGAAAGGTGCCGCATCTTTTTGCACGATTAAGTCATACTTGCCATCTTTAGCAACTTTAGAAATTGCTGCACGAACTTTGGCATATAAACCTTCCATCGCTTCGTTGTTGGCAGTGCTTAATTCTTGTTGGTATTGTTGACCATCACGCTCGAATTGTTGTTGCGCTGCAATAATTTTCTTTTCTAGATCTTTCTTCTGAGTAGCGCTCATTACTGCGTTATCACGTTTAAATTTTTCCATATCCGCTTTCAGGCTAGCTTCCATAGCAACTAACTTGTCACGACGTGGCTTGAATTCTTTTTCCAACTTTTGTTGGACATCTTTCATTTGACTGGAAGTCTGCATGATTTTTTGTAAATCAACAACACCAATCTTTGCTGCATCAGCGAATGCACTAGCACAGAATACGCTCAAAACAAAGGCTAAAACGCCACCAAACCGCTTCATAAGCTCTCTCCTAAATTAAAGAACAAGATGCTAGCACAATTCGAAATGGGTTGCGATATATACAAAGATGAGATTGAAAATATTTTTGGACGGTGCGTAGATACGTAGGCTGGGCTATAAAGCCCAGCCTTTTTACTCACTGCAAATGCATTATGCGCAATGCTGAACTTCGCAGCCCAGCCTACGCGTAAATTGACTAGAATCCAGAAGACAACGCAAACTGGAACAACTGTTGTTGGTCGAAACGTTGTGGATTCAAGGCTTTCGCGACGCTAAATGCTAATGGACCAAATGGAGAGCGCCATTCTACAGATACGCCCGCTGAATAACGTATTGGGCCGGCGTCATAACCAGTAAATATAGGTGCCGTATTGTATGCGAATACGTTACCCGCATCGGCAAAGATGGTGGTTCTAACATTATCACGGCTTAAAGGATAAGGTAAAATAAGACCAGCACTTGCGCTCGCCAAGAAGTTACCTCCCATGGAATTATGTATATTATCTAATGGGCCTAAAGAGAAGCTGTCGTAACCACGAACCTGACCTGGTTGTGCAGTCCCCCCCGCATAATAGTTTTCGAAGAACGGTAAGCCTCTGTTATTAAACATGTTTCCATAACCAGCAAACCCTTGCAAGGAGAAAATCCATCCACGCATGATAGGCTGGTACAGACGTGCTTGATAAGAGCCCTTATAATAAGACAACGAATTGGAACTAGCCGGCAACGCCACTACAGCTGTAAGTTGTTGGTTCATCCCGCGTGTTGGATATGGGAATTGATCATAGCTGTTTCTAGCCCATCCAGAAGATAAACGAATCTCTTGGAAATGACGACCATATGCGGTTACGAAATTCTGGATAGGAATAACATAACCTACGCTTTTAATTTCTACATCCTGATAGCCATAACCTAATTGGAAACTGCTTGCTTCACCTAATGGGAAGTTATAGTTCACATCACCACCAAAGCGGTTAGAGCTGTAGGTACTAACGTTTAGGTTTCTCGGGTCAACTCGTGCAAAATACAGATTTACGCCTCGCCCAATCCCAGTATCAGTGAAAAACGGGTTATAGTAGCTAACATTGTAATCTTGACCCCATTTACTGGACGTAAATGCCGCCCCCATGGAACGACCCGTACCCATAAAGTTATGTTGATTAATTGACGCATTAACTTGGTACCCGTTCGTACCATAACCAATCGAAGCACTTGCTTCTGCCGATGGCGCTTCTTCTACCTGCACGTCCATATCGACTTGGTTATTCGCCCCAGGAACTGGTGTTGTTTTCACATCCACATTTTTCAAATAACCTAATAAGCGCAATTGCCGTTCAGATTCTTTAATATTATGTAAAGACAGCAATCCACCTTCATCTTGGCGAATCACACTACGTAATACGTAATCGCTGGTTTTCGTATTGCCATGGAATTTAATTCGACGCACGTAAACATGACGTCCAGGCTCAACCACGAAGGTAATAAATACTGTCTTATCTTTTTCATCTAACTGCGGCTCTGCATTTATCGCAGGGAAACCATAACCCACATCTCCCAATGCCAAACCAATCGCCGAAATCGACTCAGTTACCTTCTTGCGTGAGAACACAGCTCCCTTACGCACTTGAACCAAAGAGTCGATTTTTTCTTTGGGAACTACCGTCTTTCCGACTACCTTATAACCAGAAAAACGGTATTGAGGGCCTTCATCAACATGAATGTTAATGAATACATCTTTTCTATCTGGAGATAATAAAACTTGAGAGGAAACAATATTAAATTTCAAATACCCTCTATCCAAATAAAAAGAGCGCAATGCTTCTAATGAAGCATCCATATTGGCTTTAGAGTACTGGTCTTTTTTCGTAAAATAAGTAAATAAATTCGATGTGGATAATGACAGTTCAGGTAATAGTTCGCTGTCTTTAAAATCATGATTTCCTATGATTTTGATTTTCTTAATTCGTGATACACGTCCCTCAGAAACCGTAATATTAATCGCTACACGATTATCTGTCAGTGGGGTTACACGGGTTTCAATACGGGAATTATATTTGCCTCTGGAGGTATAAGCTTTCTTTAATTCTTTTTCTAAACGTTCTAAAGTCGAAGTTTGAAACACGCGCCCTTTCACTAATCCCATTTCCTTAAGGAATTCTTTCATTTTGTCGGAAGGGATTTCTTTATTTCCAGTAATATTAATAGCCCCAATTGTTGCGCGCTCAACCACATTAACAACGAGGGTATTACCTTGACGCTCTAAGGAAACAGATTGGAAAAAACCCGTGTCGTAAAGAGCACGAATAATTTCACCAGTTGAACTGGAGTCAACTTCTTCACCTACTTGCACGGGAATATAGTTTAATACTGTTCCAGTAGAAACCCGTTGCAAACCGGTAACCTTAATACTGCGAACAACAAAACCTTCATCTGCCATTGTTTGTGTAGACCAAGCCAAAAGCGCTGAACAACAAACCCCTACTAAAAACTTACTACTGATCTTTTTCATTATTATTTTACGTCCAGTTTTACCTCGCTCGATTCTAAATGTTCTTTTAGCAAATACTAAAATGGCAATTTATGGCGATACGAAGTACGCATGTGATTCCGGATATAAAAAATACCCAGATACATTAAATTTTGATGCACTTTTTATAGGAAGTAGAAACGACTGTCAAGCTTCTATTTCTAACGTAGCCAGGATGCAAGCATCCAAGCTACATTCTATTTTGCCGCTAACCCGTCAATCGTGATAAATCATTGGTTAAGGCGATAAACATCAACGCCGCCAACAAGAGTAAGCCAACATATGCCCCAGCTGACTTTAAACTATCGGATACGGGTTTGCCTCGGATAACTTCGAGGACATAATACAGCAAATGTCCACCATCAAGCATAGGAATTGGTAATAAATTTAAAGCGCCTAAACTAATACTTACTAAGGCCAGAAAAAAGAGATACGCAGCTAAACCACCACGCCCTGAGTCTCCAGCTCCTTGAGCAATACCAACCGGGCCGCTAATGCTATTTAAGCCTAATTTACCGGTAACTAAACGTCCCATTAAAATAAACGTTGTACCAGTTAACTGAGCTGTTTGTCTTAACGCTGTATTTAATGCAGCAAGCGGTTGTTCGCGCTCCATACGCAGCCAACGCTCAGGCCATTTGACTTTTTGAGATCTTACCCCCAAGAAGCCTTCAATTTTTCCTTTATTATCGTGGCTGCCAACATGTACCGTAAGCTGTTGTATCACATCTTTTCGATTAATTTTTAAGTTTATTTGCTCATCAGGGCGTGCCTGTACGTACTCGACCAAAAATAACCAATCAGTAAACGATTTACCATCCACCGTCAAAACTTTATCCCCAATTTTTAATCCTGCTTTATCTGCAGGAGAGTCAGGAATCACTTCGCCAACAATCGGTGGGATCGACGGAATAAAAGGTTCTATTCCTAAGCTTTTTAGTGGATCGGGCTTTTTATCATCCAGAACCCAATTGGCTAAAGGTAGGGAGATTTGGCTCTGTTGTCCGTTCTCTAAAGATTTGACGACGAGATGAACCGTTTCATTAGAACCCACCATAGGCATCATGGCATATTGAAAATCCCGCCAACTGTTTATCTTAATATTATTTAATGAAATGATTTCCTCTTTTGCCTTAAGTCCGGCCTCTGCGGCAATGCTGCCTGGACGCACCCCATCAATCATTGGCGCCAGAGATGGCATACCAATAACTAAAACCAACCACAAAGCAAAAAAAGCAAAAATGAAATTAAACATTGGTCCAGCAAGCACAATAGCAATACGCTTCCAAACAGATTGATTATTAAAGGCTAAATGCCGCTCGTTTTCTGGCACCTCACCTTCCGATTCATCAAGCATTTTGACATAACCACCAAAGGGAAAAAGAGACCAGGCATATTCAGTCCCTTTTTTGTCTTTCCAGCTTGCTAAAATCTTGCCAAAACCAAAAGAAAAGCGCAGTACCTTTACACCACACCACCGCGCAACTTGAAAATGACCATATTCATGGATCGTGACCAACAACAATAGGGCCAATAAAAAATACAGTAACGTTAAAAGCATGGCGCTACCCCACAGTTAATCCAAAGTAAAAGACAGGTAGGGCAGCAATCAAACTATCCAGGCGATCTAAAATACCACCGTGACCAGGAATCAGAGTTCCTGTGTCCTTTAAATGACAGCGCCGCTTCAGAATACTGATAAACAAATCGCCGAAAATTGAAATAATTACCGTGCAAAAAGCTAGAAATAACCAGTATCCCAGAGCAACGGGATGAAAATACATACTGCCAACCCCTGCTATAATCATAGACAAAATTAAACCACCTAGCACGCCTTCCCAGGATTTTCCTGGGCTGACTTGAGGAATCAGCTTATTTTTGCCCATCAATTTACCACTTAAGTACGCACCAATATCAGAGGCCCAAATCAAAAACAGCAAATAAACGAGCAGCTCCTTTCCGTTTGGCAAATAATACAAATGAACCAAGCTTTGAATAAATAAGGGTAAAAGCACTAAACAAGCAGCGGCAACCACCGCAGGATACCCCCAATATTCCTGTGACTTGGGAAAAGTAACAATAGCAACAATATTAAAAGCCCAGAGAATTAATCCCAGTCCAAGCCAATATGAAAATAAATAGCCACATCCCCATAATGCCACTAACATTAGAACAAGAAAACCGATTTGCATGCCTAAGTTCTGCAAGGGAATTAATTGAAAAGCCTCTCGGCTTGCAGCTAAAAAAATCAAGACGACAATACTTGCTAATAGCCAAGGTGGCCCGTAAAAAATAATAAATAAAACCAAGGGCACTAAAATTAAGGAAGTAATTAATCGTTGTAAAAACATAAGACTGCCCTCTATAGATGATTTGATGTAACCCCTAAACTCACTATACTTAAGTTAAGAATACTGTCATTTCCGCGTCAGGAGAAATCCATCTCTAAATGTGATCTCAAACCACCCTAGAGAGGGATCTCCGCCAACACGAAGATGATAGATCTTGACCTAAGCACCGTAGTTTCTAAGCTACATGCATTAGTTCAATTAGAAATTTGCCCGAAACGCCTTTTTCTTTTACTAAATGAAGCTAAGGCTTTTTCTAGCTCGTCCTCACCAAAATCTGGCCAATGTACGTCTGTAAAATAAAGCTCTGTATACGCAAGTTGCCAGAGAAAGAAATTACTGATGCGTAATTCACCACTCGTGCGAATAAATAAATCCGGATCAGGTAAATTTGCCGTATCCAAATAACTAGCAAAACACGCTTCATCAAGCTCATCAAGAGTCAATTGTCCTTGAGCAATTGCTTGTGCGGCTTTTTTCGCAGCAGTAACCAAATCCCATTTGCCGCCGTAATTAACGACTATATTCAGAGTCAATTGCGCATTATTCGCAGTAACGGACTCCGCCTCACGCATTTGTTGTTGCAGTGCAGGAGACAATAAACTGCGGTCTCCAGTAAAACACATCCGCACGCCATTCTCATTCAATTCGCTAAGTTCTCGGCGCAACGATTCTATAAATAATCCCATTAAAAAAGATACTTCGTCCATTGGACGTGCCCAATTTTCAGAACTAAATGCAAATAGGCTTAAACAAGCAACTTTTTTTTCCATGCATGCGCGGATCATTTTTCGTACGGATTCAACTCCCGCTTTATGACCTTCGATGCGTGGCAAACCTTGACTTTCAGCCCAACGCCCATTTCCATCCATAACGATAGCAATGTGCTGGGGAATTTTTTGTTCCAAAACGACTCTTCCAACCTAAAAAAATGTGCATAGTCTAACCTTTTTAACATAAAATTTTAAGAGCTATTCAACGATGTGTTGCGTATAATTACGTTCTATTTAACGTATGGAGCATTGCATGCACAAGAAAGCCCCCCTGCTGCTGATGATTTTAGATGGCTGGGGTTATAATAAGAATAATAAACACAATGCTATTGCTCAAGCCAATACCCCACAATGGGATGAATGGTGGCAAACACGCCCTCATATACTTTTAAATGCTTCAGGCTTACCTGTGGGCCTACCTGACGAGCAAATGGGCAACTCAGAAGTAGGGCACATGCACATTGGCGCAGGTCGTGTAATTCAGCAAGATTTTACCCGGATTAATCAAAGCATCGTTCAGGGTGAGTTTGCTAAAAATACAGTATTTCTTAATATGCTCCACGACTTAAAACAAAGCGGCAAGTCGCTCCATATTATGGGGTTACTCTCACCAGGCGGTGTTCACAGCCATGAACGGCATTTATTTGCTTTACTTGCTCTTTGCGCCGAGCATAATTTTCATTCCGTTTGTTTGCACCTCTTTCTGGATGGGCGGGACACCCCCCCCAAAAGTGCACTACATAGTATTGAACGCCTAAATGCTGAACTGAAAAAATATCCTGTTGCACAAATTTGCTCTATTAGTGGCCGTTATTACGCTATGGATCGTGATAATCGTTGGGAACGCATCGTCCCTGTCTATGACTTATTAACTCAAGGCCAAAGCCAACACCAATTCGCAGATGCAGAAGCCGCCATTAAATCGTATTATCAACAAAATCTCAGCGACGAATTTATTCCGCCAACCCAAATTGGCACCGGAAAAATCATTAATGATGGGGATGCAATTTTATTTTTTAATTTCCGTGCAGACCGGGCAAGACAATTAACTACAGCATTTATCGATACCACATTGACGCAATTTAACCGCCAAGTATGTCCTCGCTTATCGCATTTTGTCAGTATGACTCAATATGATAAAAATTTAGCGACTACTTCCGCATTCCCGCCAATACCTTTAACTAACACCTTAGGAGAAGTGATTGCGGCTCATGGGCTGAGGCAATTACGTATTGCGGAAACAGAGAAATATGCTCATGTCACCTTTTTCTTTAATGGAGGCAAAGAACAAGTCTTTAGCAATGAAGAACGCGTCTTAATTCCTTCACCTAAAGTAGCCACCTACAACCTACAACCGGAAATGAGCGCGCCGCAATTAACTGATCGTTTGGTAGAGGCAATTAACAACCAAGCCTATGACGTCATTATCTGTAACTATGCCAATGCAGATATGGTAGGACATTCTGGCGATTTCGATGCCACTATTCGTGCGATTGAATGTTTGGATCAGTGCATGCACCGAGTCTGGGAGGCACTGGAACAACAAAGTGGACAACTACTCATCACCGCTGATCACGGTAATGCCGAAGAAATGTTTGACGAGTCAACACACCAAGCCCATACTGCTCATACCAGTGAGCCAGTTCCCTTAGTTTATGTTGGAGGTCATTGGCATTTTACCCGTACTGAAGGAAATTTAACGGATATAGCACCAACAATTCTGGCGCTATTGGGAATTACACCCCCTGCAGAAATGTCCGGACATCAACTGTTAGAAAAAGACTCATGATTAAATGCACAAAGAAATTAAGAAATAATGGAGTAAGCATGTCTTTAGGCATGCTACTTTGTTTGGGCTTGCACGCAGCGCCATCAAGCCTTCAACAAACCCAAAGTCAACTCAAACAAATCGATGTGCAAATTAATAATTTACAGCAAACATTAACTACCGCCAATGACAAACGCGGCGTGTTGAATCGTGAGTTATCAGTCACTGCAAAACAAATCAGTAAAAGCGTACAAGAATTACGAACCATACAAAAAACTTTAAATAATAAAGCGGCAAAAATCACTACCTTACAAAAACAGGTTAATCAACTGAGCCAACAGCTAACCGCACAGCAGCAATTGTTAGCAAATCATATCCGGGCCCGCTATCAAATGGGAGAGTACCAGCCGTTAAAATGGCTACTTAACCAGGATGATCCCTACAAGATAAGCCGTATTTTAACTTATTATCAATACATCATTAAGTCACGGCAACAACTTATTGGACAAGTAGATGCAACCCGAAATGAGTTAACTCAAAGCAAGGAAGTACTTAATAATGAGTTGGCTGCCACACAAAAGCTTAAACAGGAACTAACAATAAACCAGCAGCAACTGGAAAAGAATAAAAATTATCATACCTCATTAATCAACTCATTGAATAATGAAATTCAAAGTAAACAAAATAAATTACAAGAAGCCCAAAAGAATAAAAATACTTTAGCGAATCTATTAAAGACTCTTGCTGTACAAAGCGTTCCGCAACCCAGCATGCCATTTAACCAAATGCGCAAAAAATTGCCGTATCCCATCCAGTCTAAGAAACAGGCCTTACGCAAGATGAACCAAGGGGTGACATTTTTTGCCGATGAAGGAGCGGTAGTTACTGCCGTTTATCCAGGCAAAGTCGTTTTTAGTAATTGGTTAAAAGGCTATGGTTTACTCATTATTATTGATCATGGACAAGGGTTTATGACCTTATATGCCCATAATGAATCGCTATTTAAGAGAAAGGGAGAACCGGTCAAACAAAATGAACAAATTGCTACAGTAGGTCATAGCGGCGGAATTAAAGAAAACGGTCTATACTTCGAAATAAGACTAAGGGGAAAAGCAATTCCTCCTCTTGCTTGGTTGTCGTAGGTTAAAAGGCAGGCTGTTGATTACTTTAACAAATTAGAATAAAGAGGATTTAAAGTAATCGCCTACACCTCTGGCACTTAAATTGCATTTAAAATATTTAAGAATAAAAAAAGAAGACGGCTTATTTTGTTGGCCTGCATCCGAGGAGATCGCTATGTTGATAAGAAAACTATATCCTTGCACGCTTGCTGTAGTATATGCGTTCACATTGATGTTACCTCTGACGGCCTTTACAGCTGATGAACCCCAAGATACTAGTGCCAGTTCTGAATCTAAGGGTGTGCCATTGGAAGATGTACAGCGCTTTTCCAATGCAATAGGTGAAATTAAAAAATATTATGTGAAACCCACAGACGACAAGGAATTATTTGATAATGCCATCCGCGGGATGCTCAGTGGTTTAGACCCTCACTCAAGTTATCTGGATGAGGAAGAGTTTAAAGAACTACAAACATCAACTAGTGGTGAATTTGGTGGATTAGGACTTGAAGTTACTATGGAGGACGGTGTGGTTAAAGTCGTAACACCTTTAGTTGATACCCCTGCCTTTAAAGCAGGAATCAAGTCTGGTGACTACATCATTAAATTAGGTAAAGAATCAGTTCAAGGCCTCTCTCTAAAAGATGCTGTTAACCTGATGCGCGGCAAATCAGGCAGCACGATTCAGCTCACAGTGCTGCGTAAAGGAGTAAATAAAGCCTTAACTTTTGATTTGGTACGTGAAGTAATTCAAATCAAAAGCGTGCAAAGCAAACTATTAACTCCAGGCTATGGCTACATCCGTTTGACCCAATTCCAAGCCTTAACTGGAAAAGATATGTTGCAAGCTATTGAGCGCTTAAAACAACAATCAGGCGGTAACTTAAAAGGTCTTATCTTGGACTTAAGAAACAACCCAGGGGGCTTACTTGATGCTGCAATTCAAGTTTCTGATGCCTTCCTTGGTAAAGATAAATCCGGAAAACCAGAAACGATTGTGTCTACTAAAGGTCGTTTACCTGGCACAGACTTTACTGCTCTGTCTAAGGGAATTGATGTCTTAAATCATGCACCAATGATTGTCTTAATTAACAATGGCTCTGCTTCTGCTGCAGAAATTGTTGCCGGTGCTCTAAAAGACAACAAACGTGCGGTGATTCTTGGTACTACTAGTTTTGGTAAAGGTTCAGTGCAAACTGTATTACCACTGGATAGTAAAACAGGAATTAAGTTAACTACAGCCCTTTACTACACTCCATCAGGAGCATCAATTCAAGCGAAAGGAATTGTACCTGATATCGTGGTTAATGAGTTGGAAATTCCTAAAAATACTGCAACTAAAAATAAAGATGTGACAGGATTTAGTGAAGCAGATTTAAATGGTCACTTACTCAATAAAACCAATGCAGGAAAAGTTGCAAAAAGTCCTCAAGCTCAACTTGATGAGCTATTACATAATGACTATCAACTTTATACTGCGTTCACTGTATTAGAAGGTATGGCGTTAGCTACTAATAAATAAAAAGCAGCTTGTAAGCTGGGGCTTTACAGCCCAGCTTACAACTTGCACTACTCACAATATTCTCTACCCCACATTTGCTCCATTTAATACAACGAAAATCGTATTGATTATTAAAGAATGTTTTAAACTCGTTAAACAACAGGCAACAGAGAATATTAACTTGATAAAAATAAACCAAAATGGTACATTATTGCAATATTTGGTTAAATTAAAGTGAAACATGGACTACTTAAAGTCAATTTTTTTATTCTTAGTGTGTATCACAACCAGCATAGCAGCAGTAGCTGCTCCCATCAGTTTACATGATAAAATTGGTCAGATGTTGCTTATTGGGTTTGATGGCAAGCACATTGATGCGCAATCAGAAATAGTAAAAATAATTGCCAAAGATAATATTGGTGGAGTCATTTTATTTGACTACAATGGGCAAACGCAAATCTTTGATAAAAACATCGAGTCTCCTGCACAAGTAAAACAATTAAATCGTGATTTACAATATTTTACTAAGCAAGCTAATTTAAAATACCATCGCCCTGCTTTACCGCTGCTCATTTCGGTGGATTATGAAGGTGGAAAAGTTACACGTCTCAGCGAACAATATGGATTTCCTGCGACACTAACTCCAGGAGAGGTAGGTAAACAAGGCCCACAAGCCGCTGAAGCGAACGCCGAACTCATGGCGAAAACCCTAGTCAATTCAGGTTTTAATTTAAATTTTTCGCCATTACTTGACGTGAATATCAATCCAGATAATCCTGTAATTGCTAGAAAGGAACGCAGTTTTTCTAGCGATCCCAATACGGTTATTCAAGATGCGGAAATTTATTCGCAAAATTTTTTAAATAAAAAACTCCAATGCGTTTATAAGCATTTTCCTGGACATGGTAGCTCTACAGCGGATTCACATTTAGGCTTTGTCGATGTTACCGATACCTGGAGAATGTCCGAATTAGAGCCCTATCGGCACTTATTAGGACAAAAGTATTCTTGTGGCATGATCATGAGTGCGCACATAGTTAACCGTCAGCTTGACACGTCAGGGCTGCCAGCAACGTTATCGCATAAAATGTTAACCGATCTTTTACGTCACCGCCTGCATTTTGATGGTGTTATTATTACCGATGACCTGCAAATGAAAGCAATTAGCGATCATTATGGCTTAGAACAGGCCTTAGTGCTGGCCATCAATGCGGGTGCTGATATGCTTATTTTTGGTAATACCTTGGCAGCAAAACAAGACCCAGAGCAAATAATTCAAATTATTGAAGCCAAGATCCGTTCTGGTGAAATTAAGCAGAAACGTATTGATGAGGCGTATCAGCGTATTGTTATCTTGAAGAAATCCTTAGTGCGCTAACCCACCCCATTAGCCTCCATCTAAACAAGCCTACTATTGAGTAGGCTTGCAGATTTAGTCTTCGATGCCCCATTCTGCGCTGACATGAATCGCCACAACTATCATCAATAGCTATAGCCGCCCCCCCATACAGGTTATCGCCCGTTTCAGAGAAATTCGGATACCTACGTCAATAAGTTTATTTCATTTTAATGGCACTTTAGGCTATGAACTATCCTCGTTTGCACAAATAAAATTTAGCGCAGAAAGATAAGGACAGAAATTACCTTGCCAATTTGAATTTGAAAAAACCAATTACCTTGTTCACCAGGATGCTTATTGAGCACGCCTGGAAAATATTTTAAATAATCCCGCACAAGCCAATAACAAGCGCTTTGATGCAGTTCCTTTTATTTCCAATGGGACTAATTGCAACGGTTTTGCAGCAGGATTAAATTGTATTAATTACCGTAATCTTGCAGAAGATCCAGTTACCTTAACAGTTAATGGAGTAACTACACAACATCAACAGATGTTGCTGGCAGCTGGACTATTTCTTTATCTCCCGCTATTTTATCTACCCTGCCTCAAGGTATTTAGCCCTTTGTGGCTGAAGTAATCGCTCTTGTGGGAAATAATGGGTTTGTCTCAGTCGATGTGGGGGTAGCCACCATTCCTTAGCGAGCGTTCGATTTAATTGAGTAGCTAAATAAATGAGACTAGAAGGGCATAGAACATGCTCTTCTAGCCAAAATAAACGAAAAATAAATAACTAAGCAGTCAAAATGTTCTTACTGTAAGCAAGCCCATTTTTATTTAAGCTAAAAGAGCCCATAACGCCTGTGCCAGACTCAAGCGCTAATAACTGGCTTGCAATCGCCTTGCTGGAAAACCCAGTATTCGTTTTCATTGCCAGCACCGCACTGCTATTTAATAAATGGAAGAGATCATAAGCATAACCCGCTTCAGTAACTGGTTGGCTAAAATATTCCTGTTTGAATTGCGCGACAAACTCAGGTTTCATGGTACTTGCTAATGCGGCTCCATGTTGATGGTTTGGACTTTGTGCCTGAAAATTATTTTTGCCATCAGCAATGGCATCACAGCCTAAGCAAAAATGAATGATATTATTTTTTGCGGCTAAAGGAGCAACTACCGCACCTGATGCAGCACCTTCGGTCAAAAGCACATTAATATGACGTGCCTCAATGAATTTTTGTAAGGTATCCGCCCTATGCTCATTCTTGTGTTGCGTATCCAAAGTATAAAACTCATAATTAATTTCAGCAGATTTTATTTGAGCACGAGCAATTTCCATTGCGGCCAACATGTTTCTGCCGATGTAAGCTGATTTCGTAGAAAAGGGCGCATAAATACCAATATTAATGGTTTGCCTCATCGTTTTTGCGGAAGCACTGCCCCCAGCGGTTATAAGGCCGAGGTAAAACATAACGCCAATAAAAACACTCAAAATAGCGCTAAATCTTGATAGTAATTTGGTCATATTTATTTGATTTGGTTAGATATTGGTAAAATCATTTTGCAATGAATAAAGTCGAAATACAATGGGTATAATGAAACCCTCAACAAATCTTAAAATATCTTGTCTTACTAAGGCTCACGTTTTAATCCTCACTTTTTTTATGAGATAATCCAACTTTAATGGTGACCCCAAAGGACATTATGAACATAGTTAAATCACTCCCCTCGCTGCTTGGCCTTTTTATAATTTCCCAAGCCCAGGCCAACGTTCAAAGCTATTTTGAGCAGGTGAAAAATGATCCCAACGCCCTATACGCCTTTTTCAAAAAGATGCCTAAGGGAGGAGAATTACATTATCATTTGGCCGGAGGTGCATACCCCGAAGCGATGCTTGAAATAGCAGCAAAAGGTGACTATTGTCTGGATACGAAAACCTTTGCGGTCAATGACAATGCAGAACTCTGTAAAGACAAAATGAGTATGAGTGAACTAACTAATACGCCGGCACTTTATACTAAAACGGTTAGAGCTTGGTCCTTACAAGACTTTGTTCCAGGAGCAGAATCAAGCCACGATCACTTTTTTAATAGCTTCTTCAAATTTTTGCCCATCGTCATGGATCACAGTCCTGAACTCATCGTTGATGTAGTTAAACGAGCTGCCAATCAACATGAACAATACTTAGAGCTAATGGTTTTACCCGATAATGCAAACTCACTTAGTTTTGGTGTATTACTTAAAGGGGCCACTTCGTTTGCGGAAATGCGAGAAATTTTATTAGCGAATCAAGACTTTCAAAAAAATATTGAAAATACCATTGCAGAAACCGAGAACGCGCTAAAACAAGCGCGGCAGGAATTAAGTTGTGATAGCAATCCTGAATCCGAAAACTGTAAACTTACACTTAAATTTTTATATTACTCCTTAAGAGAACAACCTTTAGATGCCGTTTTTGCCCAAACACTCAATGCATTTGAAGCAGCTGCTCGTTCGCAAAGCAGGGCTGGAAGTTTAGTGGGCGTAAACCTCGTACAAGCAGAAGATGGCATTATTTCATTGCGTGACTATCGACAACAAATGCAAATCTTTCAATACCTGCATAAAATCTATCCGCAAGTTAATATTTCCCTGCATGCGGGCGAAATTACTTCGGAAATAGCTACGCCAAGTGACTTAAATTATCATATTCACGATGCGCTTTTAACCGGACAGGCGCAAAGGATTGGCCATGGTGTTGATATTGCTCATGAAGATGATGCGGAGAAAACCTTGAACTATATGGCAAAACAGCATAAAGCTGTGGAAATTAATTTAATTAGTAATAAGCGAATCTTAAATGTTTCCGGAAAAGAGCATCCTTTAAACTATTATTTAAAACATCATGTTCCCGTAGTTTTATCTACAGATGATGAAGGGATTTTGCGTACGGATTTAACTACTCAATATGTAGAAGCAGTGATTGGACATGGTTTAGATTATCAAACCGTAAAACAGATAAACCGTAATGCCTTAACCTACTCTTTTGCTCCGGGAAAAAGCATTTGGGCAGATGCTGAGAAGGCACAATTAGTGACAGAATGCCAAGCTCTAAACAGTGCTAACTGCAAGGAATTCCTTAAGAATAATGAAAAAGGGCAGCTGCAGTGGAATCTTGAGCAGAAGTTACACGCTTTTGAGAGTCAGTATTAAATGTTTCTAATAGCTTCCGCTCTGGATGAAATGTTGGGCTTTACAGCCAACCTACATTCGAATAAAGAGCAATTGCCGGGAGATCTTGAACAATGAGATTGAATGGGTAGGTTGGGCTGTAAAGCCCAACCCAAGAGGTCTTATGCAGTAAACGGATCCTGAAGAATAATTGTAGAATCGCGTTCTGGTCCGGTTGATAACATATGAATAGGCACCTTTAGTAAGGATTCAATACGCTTCAAATAAGCAATTGCATTCGCCGGTAAATCAGCCATATTAGTCACATCTGCCGTAGACTCTTTCCAACCTGGCATTTCTTCATAAATTGGCTCTAAACCTTCAAAATCATCCGCTGCTTGAGGTGGGCGTGATACTAAATTGCCATTGCTGTCTTTGTACGCTACCGCTATACGCAACACATCTAAATTGTCTAAAACGTCTAATTTAGTCATGCACAAGCCAGTAATGCTGTTCAACTCGATAGAACGCTTTAATAAAACCGCATCAAACCAACCACAACGACGAGGTCTGCCAGTCACCGCACCAAATTCTTGACCACGCTCAGCGATTCGCTTGCCCACGTCGTCAAAAAGTTCAGTTGGGAAAGGACCACCACCAACACGCGTTGTGTATGCCTTAGTAATGCCTAAAACGTAATCAATGAACTTAGGACCAAAACCAGCACCATTGACTACCGAACCCACACAGGTGTTTGAAGACGTAACAAATGGATAAGTACCATGGTCAATATCCAAATAGACCCCTTGGGCTCCTTCAAATAGAATGTTGTCACCCTTTTCACGGTGTTCATGTAACGCAGTAGGAACATCACAAACCATAGAGCGTAGTTCATCTGCCCACATTACTGCAGCATCCAAAATAGGCTGCATCTCAACTTCAGGTTGTTTGAAATATTGAGTCAAGACAAAATTGTAATAACCTAGTACATCATTCAATTTTTGTGCAAAACGTTCAGGATGGAATAAATCACCCACTTTTAATGCGCGTCGCGCTACTTTATCTTCATAAGCAGGGCCAATTCCACGACCTGTAGTACCAATAGCGGATTTCCCCATATGAGATTCACGTGCCTTATCCAAAGCAACATGGAATGGGAGAATTAATGGGCAAGCCAAGCTAATTCGCAAGCGAGAACGAACATCAAGTCCGGTCGCCTCAAGCTCTTTAATTTCAGCCAATAAAGCTTCTGGCGACAAAACCACGCCATTCGCAATGTAACAGGTAACATGCGGTCTAAGCATACCTGATGGGATTAAACGTAAAACTGTTTTCACCCCTTTAATTTTTAAAGTATGCCCCGCATTATGTCCGCCTTGATAGCGAACAACGACCTGCGCGTCTTGCGTTAATAAATCGACGATTTTGCCTTTGCCTTCATCGCCCCACTGTGTACCTAAAACAACAACGTTCTTACCCATGATCCACTCTTAATCTGAAAACACTGCCAGGAATTGAACCTGATTTCAGCAAAATCGGACATTATAGTTACTTTTTAGCAGTGATACCATCATTTTTTGGTATTGGTTGCATAAAATAATTAAAAAATGCGCTGCTTTGATCCAAAACCAGGATGTCTCTTTTACTGTTAAAACTACCCTCATACGCTAATAAGCTACGATATAACGTAAAAAAGTCCTTATTCTTACTGTATGCTTCCGCATAAATTGATGCAGCCTTTGCTTGTCCTATAGAGCGTACTTTTTGTGCTTCACTCTCTGTGCGTGCAAGTAATACCATCACATCAGCATCAGCCCTTGCTTGAATTTCTTCAGCAGCGGCTTGTCCATCAGCACGATGTCTATTGGCAATTTTTTGCATATCAGCACGCATGCGCTGATAAATAGCATTACTGGTATTTGCTGGCAATTCAATCCCTTTAATACGCACATCAACTACATTAATACCCAATTCACCCGCTTGCTTTTCCGCAGCAACACGTAATAAATCCATCACATCATCACGACCACCAGAGACAACTTCAGAAATAGTACGTTTACCAAATTGCGCACGCAGTAAAGTATTGAGCTGCTGCTCCAATAATGTTTCCGCCTTAAATTCATTACCGCCTGTGGATTTAAAATAGCGAGCCAAATCAATAATTTGCCATTTCACGTAGTAATCTACCATCACGTCTTTCTTTTCTTTGGTGACAATACGTGTTGATTTAATGTCCATCGTTTGAATGCGAGTATCAAAAATACGCACGTTTTCAATGAATGGAACTTTAAAATGCAAACCTGGAGCGAATACTTTAACCTTACCCGTATCGCCATCATTTACTAAACGGCCTAGACGCAAAATAATCCCTTGCTGTCCTTCAGTTATAGTAAATACGCAGGCAAAAAACAGCAAAAGCGCAATGAACAATAAAATACCAAGGGCTCTAGTAGAATTCTTCATTATTGCTGTCCCCCTTGATTATAAACTGGTCTGGTAAGTATACGGCCATCAATCAAATTACCCGCCTCAGCCGTAGCTCCACGCTCTGCTTTCGCACTGTGCTTACTAGCAATAGGAGAAGGATCTGGTTGACCTTTCGCTAACTTATCTAAGGGTAAATACAATAAATTGCCTGCTTTACCATCAACAATAATCTTGCTGCTCTTAGTTAAGACCATTTGCATTGTATCCAGATACATGCGTTTCGCGGTTATTTCCGGTGTAAGCGTGTATTGTGGAAGTAATGCTAAAAACTCAGCGACCTCACCTTGTGCCTGCAAAACAACCTGTTTAGAAAAAGCTTCTGCCTCTTGCTTAATACGGCTAGCATTACCTTCTGCAATCGGAACGACTTTAGCGGCATAGGCAAGAGCTTGCTCTTTAAAACGCTTTTCATCCTCTTGTGCTTTAATGGCATCATCAAAAGCATCCTGTACACTCTCAGGAGCACGAGCAGGTTGAGGAGATACGTTGACAATCACAATACCTGTTTTATACATACCCAAAGTTTTGCTTAAGGTTTCTTGTACTTGATTCCCCCAAATCTCTCGCCCTTCAGTGATGATTTGGTCTAAAGTAGTTGTGCCAACAACCTGTCTTAATGCGCTAGAAGTCGCTTGTTGCAAGCTTTCTTCAGGATTCGCTACATTAAACAAATACTGTTGTAAATCACCAATACGATATTGTACCGCTAAAGATACAGAAACTAAATTTTCGTCACTCGTCAGCATTTGAGCGGAATAAGAATAATCTAAAAGTCTATCGACATTCATTACTACTTTAGATGAAATAAGTCTAGGTATCCAATGTGGCCCCGGCCCTACAGTCTCTACGTATTTACCAAAGCGAAGAATGACAGCCTGTTCGGCAGGATCAACAATAAAAATCCCTGCCAATACCCACAAAATAAATGCAGACACCGCGACCATTATTGCCACTAAACTAGTATTCGAATTGGATGTTTTGGGTGGCTCAGCTCCAGGCTTGCCAGTGTTCCCAAACAACATCTTTTTCAACTTGTCATGAAGACGTTTTAGAGCTTCATCCAAATCTGGAGGTTGATTTTTACCCTTCCAGGGATCTTTGCCTTTCTCTGGCTCGTTCCACCCCATGTACTACTCTCCTGACCGATTTTAAGAAAGCTAGGATTTTAGGAGGTATATGAAGTTTAAGCAAGTAGATACTCTTGTCTCGTGAAGTCATGCCTAGGTTTTTTTCTAAAAGATAGCACCTCGCACCACGGTTATAACTTTTAAGTTGGGCCATAGACCTGAGGTATCGACTCGTTTTTAAAAATCTGGACTTGCATCGTATAACGTGATCTCATTGATTCCGACCAAAGACTCATTGAGGCCATACGATGCAAGTAAGCACTATTTTACATGAACTATTCTCTTCATCAATTCATAAAACACGATTAAAAAGCTTAATTACGATAGTAAACGGTGTAATAAAGAGTAAGGAGCTTCAATTAAGTCAATTAGGCCGATGTTTGAATGGGCAAGCGAAAGAGCGCTCCGGTATTCGTTTAATAGACCGTTTTCTAAGTAATCAGTTTTATCAGCGTGAATCGCTCATAATTTATCGAAGTATATGTAGTCGAGTTCTTAAACATACCGCAACTCCTGATATAGTTGTGGATTGGTCAAGTATTCCAAATAGCCAATATTATTGTGAGGGTAAAGAGCAGTGCCTACTGCGCGCGGTATTTCCTGCACCAGGTCGAGGTATTACTCTTTATGAAGAAATTCATCCTAAATCGAAAGAAAACAATCCGCACATCCATCGCAATTTCTTAAACAATCTAAAATCGGTATTAGCTATGGGGTGGGATTATGTAGGACGTGTACGAGGAATCACTCAGTATGATGCAGGAGGTGGATTTTATGCGATTAAAACGGTGTTCTCCCAGGCCACGAATAAAGCACGTTACTTAGGATTTTGGGCTATCGCGAAAACCAATGTCCTCCTTCATCATGTGGTCCTTTACAAAGGAACGCCTAAAGGGCGTCATCAAATGACCAAAACGAAAAAACCTGCCCAAGGCAAGGACTCTAGGAAATACAGTGCCTCATGGAGAGAACCTTGGTTCCTTGTGACGTCTTTAGAGGAAGTTAAAGAACACCCTAATCTCGCTCGCATTAAATACAAACGAAGAATGACCATTGAAGAAAACTTTAGAGATACTAAGTCGACTCGGTATGGCTTTAGCTTCGATAACAACATCACCTTCAAACCAGAACGGTATACAGTTTGGTTACTACTCGCGGCCATTGCTAGCCTCATTGCCTGGATTACGGGGGCTTCAGCGGAGAAATTAAAATTACATTATGATTTTCAAGCAAACTCTTATAAACATCGGAGGGTCTTGTCTTTCTTTTATCTAGGATGCCAACTGATTAGGAAAAAAATAAACGTTGAGACTCATTGGGAGATAATTTTAGAGGAGCATAATACATGCTCCTCTTAATTAAAACGAGTCGATCCCTCAGGCCATAGACCCAACCTATGAGCTATTGCAAAATCGCCACAGTTAAGGGGTCACGATAACCGGAGTGCTCGCATTCGTTGGTATATCTTCATGCAGATTTTTAGTTTCTGCTTTAATCATGTCGTTAATAATAAGACGTGTTCTACTAGTAGGATGTTCTTTTGAATATTTAAGTACAGCAGCCCAATCGCTTAACCCCTCCGCAATCATCCAATTCATAGTACTCCAGGGGTTCGTAATTCGCTGACTGTTATAAGCTAATCGATAACGCTCTGAGAATACGGCATGTAATTTAATTGGGTCTTCCTTTCCGGTATAAGTTGAACCCGCCTTAGAAGACAGCTCCACACTACCCAAACTATTTTCTGCATTATCTCCATATTTTCGCGTAACCCAACTTTCTACGATAAACCCCGCAGAACTGGGGCGGCCAAAAAGTTGACGCAATGCATAGCCCCAAGAATGATCCACATAGATAATTGAATGCAAAGGAGTACCAATCAAATGGCATCGCCTTACAAAGGGATCAACCAATTCACTGTGTTTTTCAAGATATAAATCAATCGCTTTTAGCAGTTCCATGCGTTTGCTTGCCAATAATTGACGCATTTCTTCTCGACGAGGTGGTTCCGCACCATGACAAAGTAACATAGCAACACCGTCGATTAATGATGTCTTCTTGGGCTCCAGAGCTAAAAGCTGGCATAATGCTTCTATCGGGTTATGGCCATGTTCGTAAGATTCAGCACGATCACTATTTTCAGCCTCAAGGTCAAGCTCTCCCTCTGAAGAGGCCAGCAAAGCAGCAAGCGCTTTAATTTTCCCTAGTCGTGCCGCAAGCAAAAGCGGTGTATCCATCAAAGGCCCCGCAGGGTTGTTTAATTGTGCTCCCGCCTGCACTAATGCTCTTACACCCAAACCAAAATTAGACAAAATTGCCTGATGCAGGGGCTGATATTCGATAGGTTCATCTGATAATTGATTGCTTTCATGGATATTGGGGTTCCGTGCTAAAACTGCACGCAATAATTGTACTTTTCTAGTGGCTAATGCCAGGGACAATAAAGTACGCCCCTCTTTATTCCGCCGATTTACATCAAAAAAGCTTTGTTCTAAAAGATTGCTCGCCAAACGATATTTGCCCAAAGAAATTGCATAATGTACTGGCTCTCCAACATTTTTATCCTGTGCTCTTGTTAAAACAAAAGAAATATAAGGAGTCAAATTAGATGGTGCGCTATCCCGCTCTGCATCGAGCTCAGGTTCTTGATGTTGTTGAATTAAATAATTTACTGCCGTCAACTGGGTGGAATCCGGCATCCAAAAGGATTGTTTTAGATAATGTTCATCTGCTTCTAGTTTTTGGGTAATAAATTCTTGAAATCGCTCAGTCCCTGATTCAATGGCTTTATTTAGCTCGGTGACAAATCCCATGATATGACATCCTTTTCTGGTTGCTATCGGACTAATATTACACAGTGACTAATCGAATATCAATGCAAGAAGGTAGGCCCGGAATGACCTACCGCCAAGGACCATCCTACGATTTCAGAAAAATAAGATCCCAAACCCCATGTCCCAAACGCTCGCCTCGCAGCTCGAACTTAGTTAAAGGGCGTGACTCAGGCTTCGGAGAATAGCCTCCTTCGGCTTGTGAATTATGCAACCCTGGAGCCACAGACAAAACTTCGAGCATGTGTTCGGCATATTCCTGCCAATCGGTAGCACAATGAATAAATCCACCTGTTTTAATTTTTTGGCTCAGCAATTGAATAAACTCAGGTTGAATTAAACGACGTTTATGATGACGCTTCTTATGCCAAGGATCTGGGAAAAAGATTTGTATCCCCGCAAGAGAATTATCAGCAATCTTAGTTTGAAACGCTTCCACCGCATCGTGAGCCACAATACGCACATTAGTTAGCTGATGATCATGCAAGTCAGCAGCCAAGCTCCCTACTCCGGCTTGATGAACTTCAATGCCAATATAATTAAGTTCTGGATTATTTTCTGCCATCTGTAGCAAAGAGGTCCCCATACCAAAACCAATTTCCACAATAGTATCTGCCTCGCGTCCAAACTCCTCAGCTAAATTCCACGGAGAATCCGCCATAGATAAGGCATAATCCTTAATCCAAAGATCCAATCCTTGCTGCTGGCGATTACTTACACGCCCTGCTCGCAATACATAACTTTTTATTTTACGATGCATACTAATAACTCAATTTATAAAAAAAGCGATTATATGTTTCTAGAAAAATCTTGCAACTGTTGCGTTTTTTTGATATAAAACCGCTCTTGTATTTCACATCCGGCTATTTGCCCAGAATATTACAAAGACAACCATAAAATTTCTAAATTTGGAGTAACACAATGTCTAGAGTATGTCAGGTAACTGGCAAGCGACCCATGACTGGTAACAAAGTGTCGCACGCTAACAACAAAACCAAAAGACGCTTTCTACCCAACATTCAAAATCATAGTTTCTGGGTTGAAGAAGAAAGCCGATTCGTCACTTTACGCGTAAGTACCAAAGGTATGCGTATAATTGATAAGTTAGGCATCAAGAAGGTTCTGGATCAAATCAGAGCCAATGGCGAAAAAGTATAATTAAGGGGATAAACCATGGCAGCTGTCACCATCAAAGTGAAAATGGAATCCACAGCAGGAACTGGATACTATAAAACTACAACTAAAAACCCACGTAACCATCCTGAAAAGATGGAATTGATGATGTACGATCCAAAAGTTCGTAAACACGTTCTTTTTAAAGAAAAGAAAGTAAAATAATTATTGAGCCCCGACTAGGGGCTTTTTATTGCATTACATTTTCTTATACTTTTAGTTGCAAGCAACCTTTTGCTGTAGGTCATTCTCGTGACCCGTTTTTTCTCGCCCTTTAGTTTTGTAAAAATCTAGAGTACTTGAAGAAATGTCAGGCTATGAGTACGACCTACGCTCTTCCCTTCTATCCTGAGGATACCACTAGTTTTTTCTCAATTTCATAGAGTTAAGTTAATTTAACCATCGCAAATACTGGATAATCCTTACGAATCGTTTAAACTGATAGTTAACGGCAGTAGAAAGAAACAAAGAGGATTTGCATGAAACCGTCACTGCAGCTTAGTATAGGCCAACATTTGGCGCTTACCCCACAGCTACAGCAAGCAATTAGGCTCTTGCAGTTATCTACTATTGACCTACAACAAGAAATTCAACTCATTGTAGAATCCAATCCAATGTTGGAAGCTACCCCCAATGAGGATAAAGAAGAATTACCTCCTGAGGCTCAATCCAGAAACAACGATGAGCCCACGGATTTTCAATGGTCTGAGCTTTATCAAATTTCCAATAAGCGTCATCAATTTGACGACAGTGATTATAATTTTGATAATTTGCATTGCACTACCACCAATTTACAAGACCATTTACGCTGGCAATTAGCGCTCTCCCCCATGAGTGACATAGACCGGGCCATAGCGACAACCCTGATTGATGCGATTAATAATGATGGGTTTCTAAGCACCTCTATTGACGATTTGCACGCCAGCCTAAACAGCGAAGAACATCCCATTGACCGAGAAGAAATAGAGGTCGTACGCCATCGCTTACAATTATTTGACCCTGTAGGCTGTGCTTCTTTGTATCTAGCGGAAACCTTACTGGTGCAGCTAGAACAGTTATCACCAGAAACAAGGCACTTAGAACTTACTAAAAAAATTATTCTCGAAGATTTGGATTTACTTGGCCAACATAACTACAAACAATTGATGAAAAACCATCAGGTTAGCGAAAAAGCCATTAATGATGTGTTACGTATCATTCAAGGCTTAAATCCCAAACCAGGACATTTAATTCACCATGATATTACTGAATATATTATTCCCGATTTAACAGTTAAAAAAATAAATAATGAGTGGAAAGTTATTTTAAATCAAAATGTTTTACCAAAATTAAGCATTAACAACCAATATGCATCATTGATTCAACGTGCAGATAATAGTGCCGACAACCTATTTTTAAAAAACAATCTGCAAGAAGCCCGCTGGTTTTTAAAAAGTATTCAAAGCCGCCAGGAAACTCTGCTTAAGGTTGCTCGATGTATTATGGAATATCAACAAGGTTTTCTCGAGCTCGGAGAGGAGGCCATGAAGCCATTGATTCTTAATGATATTGCTTCCGCCCTTGAAATGCATGAGTCAACCATTTCTCGCGTTACTACACAAAAATTTATTCATACTCCTCGAGGCCTTTTTGAGCTAAAATACTTTTTCTCCAGCCATGTGAATACCGATGCTGGCGCTGAATGCTCCTCTACCGCCATTCGAGCAATGATTAAAAAATTAATCGCGGCAGAAAACGGAAAAAAACCATTAAGCGATAGCAAAATTATGCTTTTACTAGCAGACCAAGGTATTCAGGTAGCAAGAAGAACCGTAGCAAAATATCGTGAAGCGATGGGGATAGTTCCATCGAATGAAAGAAAAAAGTTCGTAACTAAAAAGTAACCGAAGGAGGTTCGTTATGCAAATTCACATTACAGGGCATCGCATGGAGGTAACTCCTGCTATCAGAACCTATGCTGAAGAAAAGTTTACTAAACTTGAGCACCATTTTGACCATATCACTAAAATTAATGTAATTTTTGATATTGAAAAATTGAGACAAATTGCAGAAGCAACTATTTATGTTGCAGGCGGAGAGTTACATGCAAGTTCAGAATCAGAAAACCTGTATGCTGCAATAGATGCATTAATTGATAAACTTGATCGCCAGTTGCTGAAGCACAAAGAAAAAATTCGTAGCCATTAATCAATACCATTCGTCGCCTCTTCAATAGTTAAGAGGCGACATTTTCTTAACTTAACCACAAATACGATAAAACTCTGTAAAAAATACCTATCCAAAAATCCATTTAACTTTTTTTGTACAAGAACTCCTGTACCCTAAGCATTCTTCGTGATACATTAACTTAAGACGCAATCGCTCTAACCCTGAGTCTGTTCATATTGCGTTTTTAGGACTTAGATACGCTATGATAAAAACTACGATTACAATCATCAATAAACTGGGCTTGCATGCTCGTGCATCAGCAAAATTTGTTTCAACTGCAGCGCGATATCAAAGCCAGATTAATGTCACGAAAGATTCCCAAACGGTTAATGGAAAAAGTATTATGGGTGTTATGATGCTTGCGGCAAATAAAGGAAGCACGATAACCCTGGAAATTGAAGGTCCGGATGAAGAACAGCTGAATGAAGCATTAGTCCAATTGATCAATAATTTCTTTGGTGAAGGCGAGTAGTTTCTTCCCATTTTAACCAATTGCACCCTGTTTCCTCACCAGCAACTAGAATTCTGTGCCCAATTCCAAGCCGTCAATATAAGAAAACTTTAGCCTGTTGCTTGCAACTAATGGCTCTTACTTAAGAAAAAACAGAAGAATTCGCTGTGCCCACAACTCCCTAGCTGGAAGCTGCCGGACTACTTTAACTCAGTAAAAACTCCATCATTGGGAGCACAGCAAATTCCTTAAATAAGGACCATTTTTTGTATCTTAGTGCTTTTCAAGATGCTTTCTTTGCCGTCTCACCTTATGCACAGCCAATAAAGTAATTATTAAGCCGGAAAAAGCATAAAGTCCAAAAGTGATGAAGATAACCCAAGATGGATTTGCAGCAATTGCGACAAACAAAACAATCATCACCAAGACATATAAAAAGGGAACTTTACCTTTAAAATCGACTTCTTTAAAGCTGTAATAGCGGAAATTAGAAACCATCAATGCTGATGCAACTAAAGACATAATCGCGGTAACAACAGCCACAAACATATTATGCCAATCATTTTGATAGCATAACCAAGCAAACGATGCCATCACCGCCGCCGAAGGAGGGCAAGGCAACCCCTGAAAATAACGCTTATCAGCAATATCCAGCTGAGTATTAAAACGCGCCAACCGCAATGCAACCGCTGCCGTATAAACAAAAGCAACCAACCAGCCTACTTTTCCTAAACGACTCAGCGACAAATTGTACATTAATAAAGATGGAGCAACCCCAAAAGTTACCAAATCAGATAAGCTGTCATATTGGGCACCAAACTCGGACTGAGTATTGGTTAAGCGAGCAATACGTCCATCCAAACCATCAGCAATCATACCAATAAATATAGCAATAACAGCTGCCTCATACTGCCCTTTCATCGAAGCAACCAATGAGTAAAATGCGGCAAATAAACTAGCCGTAGTAAATAAATTCGGTAACAAATAAATACCTGAACGATTTTCTTTTTCCATTCTTGCGATCAATCCTCAATAAACGCTTCGTTAACAATCACACATGATAGGGATAAAATTCCCTTTTGAAAACACAAATATATTCTAGTAAAGCGAATAATTTTCAATACAGAAATCAGCATTTGATGTTATACTTAGCACAGTGTACTTTAATTGAATAGAATTATGGCAGATTCACAAAAGAAAACAATCATTATTGAAGGAATAACCGCTCAAGGAAAGACTTTTCGTCCAAGTGACTGGGCGGAACGCATGAGTGGCTCACTCGCAAGCTTTAAAAACAAACGCATTCATTACTCACCATTATTACGTCCGAGTGTTAATAGCGATGGATATCAGTGCGTCCTTCTTGATCCAAAACTTAAAGAATCCAGCCCATTACTTTATCAATCCATTATGGACTTTGCCAAAGCAAATAACCTACGAATTTGTGGAGAGGAAAATTAGTTTACACCGAGGCTATTAACTGCCTCCTAGCAAACCTAGTATCCCTGGCTTTGCTTAAGAGCAATAGTCCAGCTTGCAATAGAGCCCATCATATTATTCATTATCGCCACGGTATTATCAAAATTCATCGACAATATCCCCGCCATAATAAATAGTAAACCTTTCGGCCCATCTTGAGCTCCTGGCTCACTGGATTGCGCCACAAGAACACAACCACGAACAAACCATAACACCCCAGCCGTACGAATCAATAACCCCATGGAACTATAAATATTAGTAGGATCATAATTGGTATAAGTTAAAATATTACCTACACCAAAGGCGGTATTAGCAGCGAGGTTAAGCGCAGAAGGCAAGTACAATAACAGTGCCCCAAAAAGCAAATACATCATCGGCACAAACATTCGCTCTTGAGATTGTGATTGGGCTCGATGATCTCCTATTTTCATCAGCTTCATAATCGCTGTAATGAAAAATAAAATACCCAATAGATACGCCCCCGCTGTAATTAACCGTTGCAGAGGGTATAAAGATTTGCTTAGATTGCCTAAAATGGCTATTAAGTCGATGGTAGTCATAAGTTAATTATATGCCTCGAACCCTTGCAATGCATAATTTTTTCCTTATATTAAGCACTTTATATTAAAAGTAGATACATTTATGCAAATAAATACTTTTCCAGTCACCTTAGTACAGTCCGTTATGATTACGCCTAAGGTAAAGCATTTTATTTTTAAATGCGATCTCAGTCCTTGCTTTAATTATATACCAGGACAATTTATTACCATTCATTTTGAACATGAAGGAGAAATAATAAAGCGTAGTTATAGTATTGCAAATGAACCGAAAAAAGACAACACGATTGAATTTGCTGCTGGTTACTTTGAAAATGGTCCGGGAACGCAATTTTTATACAATCTAAAGCCAGGGGATATTATCAACATAAACGGCCCATTTGGACGTTTAGTCATGAAAGACGAATTGCCAGGCCGCTACATTCTAGTAGCAACCAGTACTGGTATTACCCCTTACAGAGCAATGCTTGCAGAGCTTGGTAAACGTATGGAGCAAAATCCGGAGTTGCGGGTAGTTATTCTCCAAGGAGTACAGCGACGGAATGAAATCCTCTATCTTGATGAATTTCATAATTTTGCCCAAAAATACCCCAAGGCAACATTTATGCCCTACTTAAGCCGTCAACCCGTTGACGAATTACAAGCACATGAGCATCACGGCTACGTACAGCATGCTTTTCCTACACTAAACTTAAATCCTCAAGAGGATGTAGTTTATTTATGTGGAAATCCAGGTATGATCGACGAGTCATTCAATTACTTAAAAGAGCAAGGCTTTGCCATGCAACAAATTATTCGTGAAAAATATATTTCTAGATAACGACCAGGAGTGAATAGATTATGAGCTATGAAGAATTATCAGCCACCATGGAAGACATGCTACAACTAGGCAAAGGTATTTTAGCCGCTGATGAAAGCAATGGAACCATTGGTAAACGTTTCGCCTCCATTAATATTGAAAACACTGAGCAAAACCGTAGAGATTACCGCCTAATGCTCGCTACTACTCCTGATTTAGGAAAGTACATTAATGGGGTAATATTATTTGAAGAAACCTTTGAACAAAGTGATGACCATGGCACGCCCATTGCAAAATTATTTGCTGATCAAGGCATTGTTCCAGGAATCAAAGTAGATAAAGGACTTGTTGATTTAGCCAACACCGAAAATGAAAAAGTTACTCAAGGTTTAGATGGCTTAGCTGAACGTTTACTGCACTTCAAAAAATTAGGTGCACGCTTTGCAAAATGGCGTAACGTTTATTCTATTTCGGATACGACTCCAAGCTTATCGGCAATAAAAACTGGTGCAGAAAACCTGGCTCGCTACGCGGCTACCTGCCAATCCGTAGGAATTGTACCAATTGTAGAACCTGAAGTATTAATGGATGGTGATCACAGCATTGAACATTGTGCTGAAGTTTCTGAAATTGTGTTACATGAAGTCTTCCATGCATTGTTCATTCACCAAGTTGAATTAGAACACATCATTTTAAAGCCCAGCATGGTTACTTGTGGTAAAGCAAATGCTAAATTCAGCGAGCCTGATGAAGTTGCAGATTATACTATTGGTGTATTCCGCAATAATGTTCCTGCAGCAGTACCGACCATCAACTTCTTATCTGGTGGACAAACACCACAACAAGCTACAGCGAACTTAAACGCGATTAACAACATTATCCATCAACCATGGTTACTCAGCTTCTCTTATGGAAGAGCATTGCAAGAAGATTGCTTAGCAGCTTGGGGCGGGAAAAAGGAAAATATCAATAATGCTCAGGATGCACTGTTAAAACGCGCTCGTTTAAACAGCTTGGCATGTCTTGGCGATTATCAAAACGATATGGAATAACACGAATCGTAAACGGTGTTAGACCTGAATGAAGGCTGGGCCTTGCGGCCAAGCCTCCTCTAGCTCTATTGCGATTTACCTCTTAAATCAATCTCCCACACATCAACCACCTCATTATTCTGAACCATCACAAATTGATCATAAAGATTAATCGTTGGGTCACAATGAGGAACCACCATTTCAATCAAGTCCCCATTGCTTGGCAAAGTCCCTGTAGCGGTGATTTTTCCATGCTCATCGCCAAACCCACCCCAATCATAAGATAGGTGAGGATAGTTAATAATTCGTGGTTGATACTTAGGATCAAAATAAATCGCCTTCGTTCCTGCATCGACCGTAACATGTTCCACTCTATTGCTGCTAATAACTGTACTCCAAAGCGTCATGGCATTTTGGAATTGTCTAAACTGCTGGGGATTGTTTTTAGAGCCTATACGCTCATATTGCACGTCCATCACCGTATAAGAACCTGGTTGAATTTCCGTAACTTCAGACGAATCAGGGTCAATATCAAAAGTGCCTGTTCCAGAGCCCGTTAAAATATGCATATCCGGAAAAAGTGGCTGCAACACACGAAAAAGCTCTGAAGCCATTTCCATGGTTTTTAAAGAACGCTCTTTACGTTCCTGATAATCAGCAATATGCTGTAAATTTCCAGCATAACATTGTATTCCATTCACCCGAAGCCAAGGCTGTTCTTGTAAGAAACAAGCAAAATTCAACGCATTATCGGGATGAACACCTGTCCTACCAATACCCGGGTCGAGATCAATTAGCACCTGAATAGGTTGATTCAAAGCCTGGCCAAGTTGGTTTAAAGCCTCTGCATTTTGTGCATTATCAAGTACTAAAAGCAGCTCTGGCGCCTTTTTTAAACAAGGGATAAGTCTTTTTAGTTTGAATTCTGAGACAATAGGTGAAGTAATTAAAATATTGGAAATCCCTTGTTCAATAAGGACTTCTGCTTCGGCAAGCTTTGCTGCGGAAATACCAATAGCCCCTGCTGCAATTTGCAGTTTAGCGATTCGCGAACATTTATGTGTCTTACAATGTGGGCGCACAGCAACCCCCATTTTTGTTGCCAAGGTCTGCATCAGATTAATGTTTGCCTCGAGCTTATCCAAATCGATTACTAAGCAAGGAGTATCAATTTTTTCCATGTTATTAAATCCACCTTAAGTCAGGGATAACCTTGATATGCCAAGCAGAATCAAAGCTACGATTTTTGCTTAAATTGCTGTTGTTGCACAGTCTCTATCAACTCAAAACGTGCGTAAAGCGGTAAATGATCAGAGAGCATTCGCCATGGTTTTCCCTGCAAACAAGCAACCTCTTGTACTCGCATACCACGGAAATAAACTCGGTCGACACAAAGTGCGGGGCGAATCGCGGGAAAAGAGCGGGCATGTTGCCCTTCTAAAGAAATAAAGGCCTCCTCCACATTTAAATCCTCGGCTAAAGGCTGAGACAGCACCTTGCGCCAATCATTAAAATCTCCGGCCATCAGCAACGGCTCGTGAGAAGGCACTACTTCTTTAATCCGCTGCATTAAAGCAGTAGATTGCTCCATACGCTCTCGTTTAAAAAGACCTAAATGCACGCATAACAAATGAACCATTACACCACTTACTTCCAATTGTGCATGCAAAATACCTCGAGAAGCACGTCGTATATTGGTTAAATTAATATTCTCGACCTCTTTAAATGCATATTTACTTAAAATAGCATTTCCATGATGCCCTGATTGATATACTGCATTTTTAGCATAGGCATAATGAGGCCAGATATTTTCAGCGATGTACTCACATTGCGTGGAATCAGGCCAAGCATCAATTCGTTTTTTCCGTTTTCGATGTTCACCCTGAACTTCTTGTAAAAAAACAAAATCAGGATTCAAACTGGTAATTGCTTCACGCATTTTGGGAAGCAAGAAACGAATGGCTCCAACTCCAAAGCCTTTATGGATGTTATATGTTATCAAGGACACGCTATGCGCTTCTTGCTGCATTACTTCACCCTTCCAAATATAAAACTTTTTCTGTTAATAAAAATTAGCTAAAGTTCTTATTAAGCATATCATTAAATTGGAGAAAAAAAACACTAACGTCGCCATTATTTGTACAAAAATCATTTATTTTTTTTCTTTAAAACAACAGATTAACCCCGCGCTCACTTTTAGTTTATACTTGAATCATGACTTGTTACAGGCCCAATAAATAGAATATGCAAGAAATTACGCTCACTATCCCAGGATTTTCAATTGCAGGGAAAACATGGGGAAATCCCCGAAATCCCCCCATTCTCGCCTTACATGGCTGGTTGGATAATGCCAACAGTTTCGCCCCTCTGGCTTCGTACTTGCAAAACGATTTTTACTTAATTGCCGTTGATTTTCCAGGCCATGGGCTTTCTTCTCATCTCCCACCGGGATGCAATTATCATTTTTTTGATGGTATTTTTATTCTTATCGAAATAATTAAGGCCCTAAAACTAGACAAAGTACATCTATTAGGTCATTCAATGGGTGCGTGCATGGGCAGCTTAATGGCTGGTGTCGCCCCAGAGCGATTACATTCCCTTTATCTAATTGAAGCTTTAGGACCTTTTTCAGCTCCTGCAAAAACAGCATGCAATCAATTAACAGAATACGCCAAATTTATTAGCCACGCACATCGCCTCCCCAAAGGCTATGAGCAATTTGAAAGTGCGGCCTTAACGCGCTCGCAGAAAGGTTATGTCTCTATAGAGATTGCGCGAACTCTTTGTGAACGAGGTTTAATAGAAAAAGAAGGACGTTTTTATTGGCGTCATGATCAACGCTTAATTGCCCCAACCCCACTGCGTATGACGGAAGAACAAGTACTCTCTTGTTTGCAAAATATCAACACCAAAACTCATTTATTGTTAAGCGATGAAGGATTTGCCTTTGATGCGGAAATAATGGAAAACCGTATTAAATACGTGAAAAACATGGTGGTGGAACGGTTAGCAGGCGGTCATCATATTCATATGGAAAAGCCTGAACTTATTGGGAAAATGTTGGTTGAATTTTATAAATAAATGTTGAGAACTATCGGATTGGTTGCAAGCAACCAGGCTCACTATTTTACCGATATTAATTAATAAAAAAGGCCTAAGAGCGAAGAAGCTTCTTAGGCCTTTTTTTTGCAAATTAATTAATGGTTAGAAGTACAACGAGAGTAATTAACTGCAACTGTTTTTAGTGCTGCTTTCACATCATCAACAGAATAGCCTAAATCAGATGCTGCCTTAATCACACCACAAGCACCCTCATCAAACGTTGAATAAGGCGTCCAGTAATCCATATTAGCTTTAACCATTACGTCAAAGGCTAAACGAGCATTCCAACCTTGGGTAGTAGACATCAGATAGAATAAACGGTTATACACACCACTAGAGTAGTGAACGTCTAAACCACCATAATATTCATCAGCAGAGTCGATAGAAGCACCATCACGGCTTGGTACATCCATATAACGTAGCGCATCATAACCACTGTCTTCTTTCATGATCTCACCACCAATACTCCAAGTATTTTTTCCTACAGAATAATACTCAGCTGCTTGTGCTGCCATGTCAGAGAATGATTCGTTCATACCACCAGACTGACCATAGTACTCAAGGTTAGAATGCTGCTCAGTGAAGCCATGGCTGATTTCATGACCACCAACCCCAAGAGATACTAATGGATACATCATCGTATCACCATCACCAAACGTCATTTGACGACCATCCCAGTAAGCATTTTCATAACCTTGGCCATAATGTACACGCATTACTAATTGCATTGGCGAACCATCAGACTTAGTTAATGCTTCTACACCATACCAATCATGGTACATGTGCTTGATTACATAACCTGCATAAAGCGCATCATTTGTTGGTGAGGCAGCGCCATTATCACGATCATAACCATCCGCTTTATAACCCGTCATGTAAATGCCTGAGTCATTCGCAGGACAATCAAACTTCATTGCTTTGGTTTTTGCACTGTACTTATGGAGCATATCGATAACTTTAACATCAGTATTTTCCATGAAGCAGGCAGCGGCACTGTCATCACGAGTTAATTCTAAATAGGGGAACTCACTACCATCATACTTATACTCACCTGTTTTGTGGTTGCCACCAAAACCAAAACCTTTAGCTGCTGATTTTGCAGTCTTCACATCATTCCATTGAACAAATGGCTTGTGCGTTTTCGCATCAATAATTGCTGTTGGGCGAGCAGGAATTTTATCTTTATAAGTTACAAAAACACTGACCTTATATGCCCAATGCGCTTGATGCTTGTCATCAATATAAACCATTGGAGCAACTTGCTCTTCACTTAATTCATTACCTGCGTATTGAGCTTTAAATTGCTCTAAAGCAACAGGAGCATTTTTAATAAAGGAAGCTTCCGGTTTGCCTAATTCAGATTGTAAACCTTGGTAAACAACACCATTCATCGTAACATTAGCTTGTGCTTGTCCTAGTGATTTTGCTGGATAAGCACTATGAAGGATCGCATAACCACCATGCACAGGAAATCCTGCATATTGTTGCTGCATACGTACGTGGGTCATTTTATTACGATCAGTATGTTCTCTTACAAAACTTAAACTATCAGTGGTAACAGAGGCACCTTGAGTAGCCAGCGAAAACTTTTGTTTTAATTGAGCAATTGATGCCTGATTTAAAGGCATTGGCTCTGCAGCGCGCACAGGTGAAGCGATCCCTAAAGCTAAAGCAACAGCTAAAGGCGACAAATAGTAATTATGATGCATAAATTAACTCCTTAATTGCAACTCTACTACATATAAAAGTAACTCTCCTTCAAAACCAATAATCGTCCTGAAAATCCAAGCCATGGAATAACTTGTTAGCTTCGAGGGCGAGTCACACCGAAAAAGTGATAAATCCTAAAAAACGTCACCCTATTTATGGCGCACAAATATGTTTTTATAGGAATAAAACCGCTACAGCTCAACAAACTCATCCAAGCTAGCACAATTTTATTGTTTTTGAAAATACTAAATGCATTTGTGTTTGATTAAGAAAATTTGCCCTCCTCCCCCGTTGAGCTTTATGCAGGAAAAACTAAACTAACGTGCGGAGAACATGCCGAGATCCTCTTGGATATAGACAATTACATAAAGATAAGGCAAAATTTGCCAAAAATTATTCTATAATTACGGAATGATGAAAAAAATTCTGGTCTTGCATGGCCCCAATCTAAATCTTCTGGGAACTAGAGAACCCCATATCTACGGTGTTCTCTCGTTAGATCAGATCAATTCTCGTTTAACTCAAGAGGCAACTCGCGCAGGGGTGGCGCTATCTTGCTATCAAAGCAATTCTGAAGGAGAGTTAATCAATGTGATTCAACAAGCAGTTGCTGGCAAGATTGATTACATTATATTCAACCCCGCAGGTTATACACACACAAGTGTCGCCTTGCGAGATGCACTAAGTGCAGTTGCCATACCGTTTATTGAAGTACACCTTAGTAACATTTATTCCCGCGAAGCTTTTCGTCATCACTCATACTTCTCTGATATTGCCAAAGGCACCATCAGTGGGTTGGGTGTACAAGGGTATTCGCTTGCATTAACCTCAATTATCGAAGAATTAGAGAGAACCAAATAATGGATATTCGTAAAATAAAAAAACTAATCGAATTATTAGAAGAAACTGGTATTTCTGAAATTGAAATAAAAGAAGGTGAAGAGTCTTTAAGACTAAGCCGTTACAACAACGCTCCTGTTGAAGCACCTGCCGTTCATTATGTTTCTGCTCCAGCACCTCGTGTTGAAGCGATTGCCCCCGCAGCGAGTGCAGCAACAGAAAGCAAACCTGCTGCAGCGATAAGTTCAGGCCACAAAGTGCGCTCACCTATGGTAGGAACCATGTACACTTCTCCATCGCCTGAAAGTCCTCCTTTTATTACTGTTGGCCAATCAGTTAAAGTTGGTGATGTGCTCTGTATTGTTGAAGCAATGAAAATGTTTAACGAAATTGAGGCCGACCGCGCAGGTAAGATTGTTGAGATATTAGTAGCAAATGGCGAACCGGTTGAATATGACCAAGTCTTGTTTGTTATTGAATAAGAGGTGCACTAATGCTCAGTAAAATTGTTATCGCCAACCGTGGCGAAATTGCGCTTCGTATTTTGCGCGCCTGTAAAGAACTTGGTATTCAAACTGTAGCCGTGCATTCCGATGTGGATAAAGATCTGCTGCACGTGCGGCTTGCAGATGAAACCGTATGTATCGGCCCCGCTCCAGCGCAAAAAAGCTACCTAAATATTCCAGCGATTATTTCTGCGGCTGAAATCACCGATGCCGTAGCTATACACCCCGGTTATGGATTTTTATCGGAAAATGCTGATTTTGCAGACATTGTCGAACAAAGTGGATTTAAATTTATTGGTCCTCGTGGTGATACGATTCGTATGATGGGCGATAAAGTATCTGCGATTCATGCCATGAAAGCGGCAGGTGTTCCCTGCGTTCCAGGCTCTGACGGCCCATTAGGGGATGATGAGCAACATAATCTGGAAATTGGCCGAAAAATTGGCTACCCAGTGATTATTAAAGCTGCCGGTGGTGGTGGTGGACGGGGAATGCGTGTTGTTCATAGCGAATCTAATTTGCTAACAGCGATTGCGTTAACCCGAAGTGAGGCGAAAGCAGCATTCAACAATGCCACCGTTTACATGGAAAAATTTCTGGAAAATCCTCGCCACATTGAGTTCCAGGTATTGGGGGATGGAAAAGGAAAAGCGATTCATTTAGGTGAGCGCGACTGCTCCATGCAACGCCGCCACCAAAAAGTAGTCGAAGAAGCTCCTGCTCCAGGCATCAGCCCTGAATTACGCAAAGAAATTGGTGCCGCAGTAATTAAGGCCTGTGAAGAATTACAATATCGTGGTGCGGGAACCTTTGAGTTCTTATATCAGGATGGTTGTTTTTACTTCATTGAAATGAATACGCGGATTCAGGTAGAACATCCCGTCACTGAAATGATTACGGGCATTGATTTAATTAAAGAACAAATCAAAATTGCTAGCGACATTCCAATGACCTTAACCCAAGATGACATTACTCTTCGCGGTCATGCCATTGAATGTCGAATCAATGCAGAAGATGCTAAGACCTTTATGCCATCTCCAGGGATGATCAAATTACTGCATCAACCCGGTGGGCCAGGAATTCGTTTTGATTCGCATATTTACAGCAGCTATACCGTGCCACCTAATTATGACTCTATGATAGGGAAACTCATAAGCTACGGCGCGACACGGGCGGAAGCTATTGCTCGCATGCGCAATGCCTTAGATGAAATTATTATTGATGGCATCAAAACGAATATTGAATTGCATCAACGTATTCTCCACGACCAATCATTTGTTGCTGGTGGTGCAAATATTCATTATCTGGAAAAAATGTTGAAAGGTTAATATTGTGTGGTTTCAATTAAAAATAGAACATTGCCCTGTTGATCAAATAGAGCAAATAAGTGAAGAATTGGAAGAGTTTGGTGCGCTGTCGATCATGCTCACCGACAAAAACGATAATCCAGTTCTTGAGCCTGAACCAGGGACGACTCCTTTATGGCCTGAGGTAATCATGCAGGCCTTATTTTCTGAGGCAATTCAGGCGCAGTATACGCGTGATCAATTAACTCAAAGGCATCCGGGATTAGTCTTAACACTAGAAATACTCGAGGATAGAGATTGGGAGCGTGCGTGGATGGATGACTTTAAACCACAACGCTTTGGTCAACGTTTATGGATTTGCCCAACCTGGTCAGTCCCACCAGAACCTGAGGCAGTTAATTTGATGCTAGACCCAGGATTAGCCTTTGGAACAGGAACTCATCCTACGACCTCGTTATGTTTAACTTGGTTAGAACAAGCAGACTTGCATCAAAAATCGATTATTGATTATGGCTGTGGCTCAGGCATTTTGTCCTTAGCGGCATTAAAATTAGGAGCTGGGGAAGTTTATGCAGTAGATATTGATCAACAAGCCCTACAAGCAACACAAAATAATGCACTGACTAATGGCCTTGATACCAATAAACTCCTCATTAGCTTTCCTGAGGAACTGGAGAGTCCGGTGGATTTAATTATTGCCAACATCTTGTTAGCACCGTTAATGATGCTCAAAGATCGTTTTCAGCAATTATTACAACCGGAGGGACTACTGGTAGTGTCTGGAATACTACAAGAGCAAGCGCCTCTGCTTATCGAAGCCTACACGCATCTATTTATGCTGGTAAGTCAAGAAAATCATAATGGCTGGTCATTATTAGTTTTTGCGCGTAAATAACAGAGGAAGCCTAGATGTAGGTGCCGTCGTAATTCAGGGTAAGAGCTTGATTTAAGCTCCGCTCCCGGATTACGCTTTCGCTCCATCCAGGCTACGTTCAAATTTAATGGGCTGGGCCGTTACCGCCACCTTTATCAGTACCAACCCCTTGTGTATTCCCTCCATTTCCTAAACCATCATTGTCGCCAGGAACACTGCTTGGAGTAGGAGTTAGGGCTGGACTGGCATTAGGATTAGATGGTGGAGGTGAATTAGGAGGAGGATTAGTATTCGTTCCTACACCATTATTATATGTTCCACTCCCACTAACATCACCACAAGCGGCATAAGCAGAGTAAAAAACGCCTATCCCTAGTAAAAGCATAAATATTTTCTTCATTAGAGTCTCCTTTCTGTTGCATTTATTTTCCATCTAGTACTTATTGTAGACAAATAATACCTGAAGTTTTTAAATAGCGATCCATCCTCAAAACATTCTCATTTTGCAAAAAATTATCCAGCAGCTTGATAATCCTAGATAAACATTCCAAAATAAAGAATTAATGTTATTTGTCCCAGGAGTTAAGGAATGACCCACGACAGAGAGTTTAGCGATTTAATGCATGCTGTAGCAGAAAAAAGCCTGCAGATTATTAATGACATCCAGAAAAAGCCGCTTGATGTGTCATCCTTGATTGATCAATACATTGACTTAACAGAACACTTTCAAAATGTAATGTCAGTCATGCTAAAAAACCCAGAAAAAATATGGGAAATGCAATTAACCTATTGGAAAGATGCCATGGATCTGGCCCAAGCCCAATTCGCCCATTGGCTTGAAGGAAAATCAATGCCAATCACGGACTCTCGCTTCAGTGGAGAAGATTGGCTGCATAATCCATTTTTCAACTTATTAAGCCAACACTATCTTTTAGCAACACAACATATGAATGGTTTATTTGAAAAAATGGAATATTCAGATAAAAATACCGCTAAACGCATCAAATTTTTTATGAAACAATATTTAGATGCGCTCTCTCCAGCAAATTTTGTACATACAAATCCCCAGTTAATGGATGAAACACTAAAAAGCCGCGGCAAAAATTTATTGCATGGATTACATAATCTACTCTCTGACGTTGAAGTTGGCTCCTCACGCCTAATGATTAAAATGACAGATGTCGATGCCTTCAAGATTGGCACGAATCTAGCAGTTACTCCTGGAAAAGTAGTCTTTAGAAATGAAATGATGGAGTTAATCCAGTATTCGCCTACAACCGACAAAGTTAAATCAATACCACTATTAGTTATCCCTCCCTGGATTAACAAATATTATATCCTAGACTTAAGTCCTCATAATTCATTTATTCGCTGGGCTGTAGAACAAGGCATTACCGTATTTATTATTTCCTGGGTAAATCCTGATTCAAGTTTTGCACACAAAAGCTTATATGATTATCTAAAGGAAGGTCCGCAGGAAGCGATTAAGGTCATCAAAGAGCAAATGCAGGTGCCTCAAGTCAATACCTTAGGTTTCTGTATTGGTGGAACCCTCTTATCGCTGCTTCTTGCTTATAATAAAGCACATAAAGACGATTCGATTCACAGCGCAACCTTCTTAGCAGCCATGATTGATTTCAGCGACCCCGGTGACATTTCTGTGTTTATTGATGAACAACAAATTGCCAAGCTGGAAAATGAAATGAAGTCTAAAGGCTATTTAGCTGGAAAATTTATGGCTTCCAGCTTTAACTCCTTAAGAGCCAATGACTTAGTCTGGTCGTTCTTTATTAAAAATTACTTACGTGGGCAAAACCCGGTTCCCTTTGATATTTTATACTGGAACTCAGATTCTACGAACATGCCCGCAACCATGCATTCCCAATATTTGCGATGGATGTATTTGCATAATAATCTGTCACAGCCAAACAAAATTCATCTGAATCATACGCCAATTGATGTGAGTACCATTGATGTACCTACATTTTTCCTGTCGACTGAAAAAGATCATATTGCCCCCTGGCAAACCACCTATACTGGCTATCAGCTGATGAGCGGCCCAAAACGCTTTGTTTTAGGGGGCTCAGGACATATAGCAGGAATTATTAATCCGCCTACAGCCAGCAAATATGGCTATAAGGTAAATCATCATGCCCCCCCACCCCTGAGGAGTGGCTAGCGCACGCAAGCGAGCATGGGGGTTCCTGGTGGCCTGAATGGATGGACTGGTTAAAGGCACATTCAGGAAAACTAATCCCGGCTCCGGTCTTTGACAAATTGAAGCACCTCCCCATTATGGATGCCCCTGGAAGCTATGTATTAAAGAAATAATTAGATTTAGCCGGTGGCTTGCAACCGGGTTTTCCTTGAAGGGCTATCAAATTAGATTACCCGGGATAGATAGTTCAGCGCGTTTTTCAAAAACCTGGTTGCTTGCAACCAGGTTACAATGGTTATAATGTAGAGGCCTCTTCCAACTGTTTTTCTAATGTAACGTAATCAATTTTTCCTGAAGCCAATACAGGTATCTTTGCCGCAGGATAAATTTGATATGGGATCAGCAATTCAGAATAGCTCAACTCTTGAACCTTCTTAATGAAGCTCGTCTTATCTGCATCAGCTGCCTCACTAAATAGCAGAATCTGCTCACCTTTTTTGGCACATTTCCTAGAAACAGCCGCGTGTAATAACTCAGGCCAAATAGATGCAGCAATTCCCTCAACCGCGGTCAAAGAAACCATTTCACCCGCCAATTTTGCAAAACGCTTTGCTCGTCCCGAAATCGTAATAAAATCTTCTTCATCCATGGTGACAATATCTCCAGTATCATGCCAACCATCTTGAGGCACATTAACCATTCCTTGCTTTTCAGAAGACAAATAGCCTTGCATGATATTCGGGCCACGTAAGAACAAACGCCCTCCTTCTGCAATTCCATCCACAGGTTCAATACGACGTTCCATAAACGGTAACATCATGCCAACACTACCAGGAACATAGGCCAAAGGACAATTCATCGAAATTACGGGTGATGCTTCTGTAGCACCATAACCTTCATAAACTTTTACGCCAAAATTATCGCTCCAGTAACGCATAGTTTCTGGTTTTACCTTTTCTGCACCGGCAAAAATATAACGAATACTACTAAAATCATGCCGCTCTGCAGCACGAGCATAACCGGTTAAAAAGGTATCTGTACCAAACATAATGGTTGCTCCAGACTGATATACGAGACCTGGAATAATTTTGTAATGCAAAGGAGATGGATAAAAGAAGCAGCTTACCCCAGTCATTAACGGAAGGACCGCTCCAGCAGTTAAACCAAAACAATGGAAAATGGGTAGTGCATTAAAAAATAAGTCTCGCGACGAAAAATCGACACGTGAGGTCAATTGCCAACAATTCGCAAGCATATTGGAATGACTTAAAACAACCCCCTTGGGTACTCCCTCAGATCCAGAGGTAAACAAAATTACCCCTGTCTGCTCTGGAGTCACAGGCTCGCCAATCAATTGATAAGCCCATACGGGAAACATTCCTTTGACTAAACCAGAAAGCTTATGCCCCAAATTAATTTTCGATTTAAAATCTTCTAAGAAATGTATTTTTAACCCGGCATTTTGTAGCTCATCAACTAAGGTCTCTAATTTAGCGGTAGCCACAAATTGTCTTGAGGTGTATATATTTTTTATCCCGGCAGAATGGCATGCAGAAAATAAATTATAAAATCCCATACTAAAATTCAACATCGCAGGAAGACGCCGATATGCGTGCAATGCAAAAAAGGTAACCATCCCCGCGATGGTAGTAGGCATCATAACCCCTACATGCTCGCCAACCTGTGTTTGCTTTTTAATTTGTCGCCCTAAAATAAAACAACGCGCCAGAAATTGGCGATAACTCAAAGGGGTGCGATTCGAATCCTCAATGGTCGCCTTGCGCTTAACTCCTAAACTAGCCCCATCAATTAAGGCACGGAATAGAGACTTAGGGCAAAAACTGTTCGCGAAAGTTAATTCACTGATCAAACGAAATAAGCGCAAACTGACGGTAGCCCTATCCACAGACTTGTCTTTGAGGCGCAAATAAGCAGGAGCTGGTGATACATGCAAGGTTACTTTAGGGCGTACTTGAATTCGATGCTTGTCCTTACTAATCGAAAATATACTGTGCTGTGCTCCATCAATGCGGATCGGGATCACGGTGGCTTTTGCCTTTTTTAAGATCAAGCCAGGACCATCAAAAACCCGCAGGCTCTCTTCTTGCAGCCCAATTCCTTGAGGAAAAATAACACAACGTTTTCCAGCCCGAATTGCTTTAACTAAAGCCCTGGCCGCCTGTGCTCGAGTTGAGTCTACGACGATGACATCAGTAAAAAGAGTCATCATTTTCATCCAGAACCAACCTGTAGCATGTGGATGTAACGCAACGGTAAGGCGTTCAGGCAATAACATTGCAAGCAATAATAAATCGATTTTTGACGTTCTATTGGCAATAATTACCGAATTAGGCTCTGGTTTATATTCACCTTCTAAACTAACCCGAAACCAATAGGTTAACACTGCCTTAATCCAGCGCTGGGCACGTTGCTTTAGATTTTCTTTCCACGCGACTTGTTCCATATCTATGTCTCTAAATAAAAAACTCGCCTCGGTTATACCCAATCAATCCTAATTTTGCAAGATTGTCACTCCACATGATATGTAAGAGATTGTGTTCTTATAGCAAAATTCAGTAATATGGCAGGTTTACTCAATAACCTGAGATATCTGTTGAAAGGAGTCTTAATTAATTGACCATCACTCGCCCGGCTAAATTCATTTATGTTGCCTTAGCTCTAATCTTATTTAGTTCTACTGCATTCTTTTTCCATAAATACGCCCCAGAAATTATCGCGTGGGTTGAGCAATTAGGATGGCTGGCACCCGTACTTTTTATAATCATCTATTGCCTTGCAACCATTATGTTTGTACCAACCATGATCATTACTTTAGCTGGAGGAGCACTTTTTGGCCCAACCTTAGGTACCCTACTAAACTTATTGGGCGCAACTTGGGGAGCAGCCTGCTGCTTTCTAATTACCCGTTATCTTAGTGGTAATTGGCTATCTCAAAATAAAAACGGCAATGTAATGAGGCTCATTCGCGGCGTAGAACAAAAAGGATGGATGTCAGTTGCTGTATTGCGATTATTCCCTATTGTTCCCTTTAACCTGGTCAATTACGGTTTAGGTGTGACAGGTATAAGATTTCGCACCTATTTATTAACTACTTTTATTTTTTTGATTCCACCAGAAATTATTTACACTTATTTTGGTTATGCTGGAATGGATGTCTTATTACAACAAGAATCTTTTTATCGTAACGGTGGAATTATTATTTCGGGAATTGCAATATTGCTTCTGTGTTTATGTAAATTAGGGGTACTAAAAATTAATGGCGTTTTATTTAAGCAGCCAGGAACAACATTAACTGCTCAATCAGAGGATGATTTAGTACAAAATCAACTCCGGCTAGAGAACGAACCACTTGAAGCCCCTGCAAAGAATTCGTAATAAAAACTGCATCAGCCTTTTCTATTTGGGCTTGGGTTAAGGACTGTTCATGACAAGGGATATTTTGTTGCCGACAGAAGGTAAGTATTCTAGCACGTGTAATGCCGGGCAAAACACCATCCGTCAATGGAGGGGTAAATAAAATTTGTTGCTTAATAATGAATAAATTGGCGCAAGTGGTTTCCGTCGCATAATGTTCTGAATTTAAAAATAAGGCATCATCAGCACCTGCAGCAAGCGCCTGACGTCGCGCCAAGATTGCTTCTAAATAATTAACTGATTTTACGCTATAGATAGGATTTGCTGCATCCCGTAACCAAGGGGCTAAAATTAAACGTAAGGGATGGGGTTGTGTGGTAAATTGAAAACTTTGCAACACTAATTGGCTGTGCTTCCCACATTGCGTCAGACCACGGGGTGCGCTCCCGCCACTTAAAAGGGCCTTGATTCCCCCATTAATTAGCTGATCTTTTTTAATTTTTTGCACTAAACACTGCAACCAATGTTCATAGGAAAGAGTAAAAGGAATGCCTAACTGCTGCGCGGAGCTATTTAGCCGTTGCCAGTGTAAATCAGCCCAGCACGGTTTGCCATGTACGACTTTCAGTGTTTCAAATAATCCTTCCCCTAAAAGGATGCGATCATCTGCTGCGAACACCTTACTCTTCTCTTCCTCCATGAACACGTGGGTATGCCTCATCTGGGTTCTGTCTAATAGTCTCCAAAATCATCCAATTCATCTCTCAAACGCTTTTCATCCAACATTTGCTCTAAACGTCGGCGCGCATCAAGATCTTTAGGATTCGCATTTTCGATTTCTGGATCAATATCCAAATCCTCTTCGAGGTCAAACTCTTCAGCTACTTCGCTCGTAGTATCATCATCATTTTCTTCAAACAAATCACTCATAACGTTCTCTCAATGATTTATTAATATGTCTAATCGGGTAAAACCGAAACGCGTATATACCTTATTTTTTTTTCTTTGCCTAGAGTTTTAATCGGTTTAATTTATAGGTGCATTGCGATAAAAATAATATTTGTGCTACAAGCATTCAATTTTACTAAAAGAGCAACAGCTTTTATTTCCTGCCTAGGAAGAAATAGTAAAACGCATTAATTTCATAGCAGTATTCCTGTAGCCTAATCACTTGAACTTTGGCCATAAAAAAATGATAATTTAATCAGAACATATAGAGATCTATATCAATATGGCAGACCAAGTAAAAAAAGCATTAAGAGATACGATGAAACAAATACGCTCTAAAATATCTGTTTCATATCAGACTACATCATCCAATCAAGTATGTACTCGTATCCGTTCTCTGGAACAATATCGACATGCAAAACGTATTGCTTTGTATTTTGCGGTGAATGGGGAAATTGATTTAGGGGGAATTTGGAGCACGGCTCCCTTACAGGGAAAATTTTGCTATTTCCCCGCAATCAATGAAAAAGATTTAACACTTTCATTTTTACCAGCAACTCCAGTAACTCCATTTAAAAAGAACCGCTATGGAATTCCTGAACCTGATGTAAGTCATGATTTAGCAATACCCGCAGAAGAGTTGGATTTAATTTTAATGCCATTAGTCGCCTTCGATGTTCGTTGTACTCGCCTGGGAATGGGGGCTGGTTATTACGATAGAACTTTTAAAGGCAAAACAAATTGCACTTTATTTGGTGTAGCGTATCAATTCCAGCGGGTGGAATTTATTCAACCTCATCCCTGGGATATTCCTCTTGATGCGGTGATTACTCAAAGAGCGATTTATTGGCGTAACCCGGCATAGAAAAATCAACCTGGCCAGCAAATGCCTAACTCCCAATAGATAGACACCGCGACCACGCCGCGGTAATTTGGGAGCGTTGGTTGTAAATCAACTTAGCGCATCCGCCCCAATCTCCCCTGTTCGCACTCGTACAACTTGCTGCAAATCATAAACAAAAATCTTACCATCCCCTATTTTCCCAGTATAAGCTGATTTACAAATTGCCTCGATCGCCGCCTCAACCATATCATCAGGCAAAGCCAGCTCAATTTTAATCTTCGGGAGAAAATCTACGACGTATTCTGCTCCGCGATATAACTCCGTATGGCCCTTTTGCCTTCCAAATCCACGTGTTTCAGAAATAGTAATGCCGGGTACATTGATATCCATTAAAGCTTCATGTACATCATCCAATTTAAATGGCTTAATAATCGCTGTAATCATTTTCATAATATATTCCATATGCTTTTTTTAGGTTGATACTTTTGTTAGACTGGTTGCAAATATAATAAAGGAGTGAACCATGTTCGACCCCAAACAATTTGACGATTTAGCGAAAAAACTTTTCGCAGCACTTCCTCCAAGTCTACAAAACATTGAAAAAGACATCCAACAAAAATTTAAAGAAGTGTTGCATGCCGCATTTACACATATGGATTTAGTGACTCGCGAAGAATTTGATGTACAAACAAAAGTATTAGCCCGTACACGCGAAAAATTAGACCACCTTCAAGAGCAAGTTAATGAGCTAATGAGTCATCAAGAGAAGAAGAAAAAAGAAAAATAAAACCTAGCGCCTAGTTCATTCGACCAAGGAGTAGAAATGAACTAGGCCCGACAAAGTCCAACCGATTAACAAGGAATTAATCCTCATGAATCTTGCGTTTACAAAAACACGTAGTACCGTGGGTATACTGGCGCACCCAGTATCTGTAGAAGTCCATTTATCGAATGGTATACCAAGCTTCGCGATTGTAGGCCTTGCCGAAACCGCAATCAAAGAAAGCAAAGACCGAGTACGCTCAGCCATTATTAACAGCCAATTTGAATTTCCCTGCCGAAAAATCACAGTCAACTTAGGCCCTGCAGATCTACCCAAAACAGGCAGTGGTTTTGATTTACCCATAGCCTTAGGTATTCTCGCTGCTTCCAATCAAATCCCTCAACAAAGCTTATTGCACCATGAGTTTATTGGTGAGCTCGCATTAAGCGGCGAACTTCGTGGTATTTCAGCGATTATTCCTGCCGTCTTAGCTGCACATAAAAGTAATAACCATTTAATTATTGCCAATGCTAATGCCGTTGAAGCATCATTAACGGGCCATCAAAATATCAGCACTGCGCATAACTTACGTGAAGTATGTAGCTATCTATGCCAAGGAACTTCCTTACATTTCCTACCTCAGCGTCCTGAACAAAATACCCCCCAATCGGAACTAGACTGGTCAGACATCAAAGGACAATTTCATGCCAAAAGGGCTATGGAAATTGCTGCCGCGGGCGGGCATAGTATTTTACTAAGTGGTGCACCAGGAAGTGGTAAAACGATGTTAGCCAAACGATTTAACACATTATTACCACAACTTTCAGAAACAGAAGCTTTAGAATGTGCCGCGATTAGCTCCATTCGTGGTAAGTTACCCGATTTTGCTGAATGGCAATCACCGCCATTTCGCGCACCTCATCATACCGCCTCACCTGTTGCTTTAGTAGGTGGTGGCAATCCACCAAAACCTGGGGAAATATCCCTAGCTCATAATGGCGTATTATTTTTAGATGAGCTACCTGAATTTAACCGCCATGTCCTAGAAACCTTAAGGCAACCTTTAGAATCGGGAACGATTTGCATTTCCAGAGCCGCAGCACAAATAGAATTTCCAGCAAATTTTCAATTACTAGCAGCCATGAATCCGTGCCCTTGTGGACAATGGGGAAATAGCCAAGCAGACTGTTTATGCAGCCCCGATCGTATTAATCGCTATTTAGGCAAACTCTCCGCCCCACTCCTAGACCGTATTGATATGCAAATCACCATCCAAGCCCTAACCCAAGAAGAATTAATTAAACCCAACACCAATCCAGAAAAACAAAGCGAGCGAATTCGTGAGCAAGTGATCCAAGTACGCGCAATACAAATGGAACGACAAAATTGCCTCAATGCCAATTTAAGTGCAAAAGCCTGTGAACAAGTATGCAACATTGGTACTAAGGAACAGGAATTCTTAAGTCGAGTAATGAGCCAACTCAAATTATCTGCTCGTGGCTATCATCGTTTACTTAAAGTCGCGCGAACAATTGCTGATCTGGGTGAAAGTGCTTCGGTAAATTTAGCTCATTTACAACAGGCGTTGTCGTTTAAGCATACCTTGCAAAAGCCAATATAAAACACACTGACTTATCGGTGCGTAAATCAAGATCCAGCCCGTAAGTTCTAGGCAAATACGGGCTCTAAGCTTGTAGGAAAGAACAGAAATCTCTAGGTACCCCTGTCCTTATCGTTTTGAGCCTAGGACTTGGAGTTTGGGCAAAAACGAAAACCCACATGAAAACCAAGGCTGATTTTTTGCGGGCAGCAATTCTGCCATATACTCCACGCGCTGATGTGTAAGTGCTATTAGCTTGTTTTTTTAGGTAGTCAGCACAGCAAATTTATTTTAATTATTTGCTAGCCAATGCATCAAAAACAGCCATCCGTGCAAACACTCCATTCTGCACTTGTTGTAGAATAAATGAATGAGCGCCATCGGCTACAGTAGAATCAATTTCAATGCCGCGGTTCATTGGTCCTGGATGCATCACCATCACATCCGACTTAGCTAAAGCTAAGCTTTTTTCAGTTAAAGCAAAATCGTGACGATACTGTTCTAAGTCCATCTGATCATCCGCAAGTAAACGTTCGCGTTGAACGCGCAAACACATCACCACATCCGCATCAGCCAAGCCTTCACGAATATTGGTGGTAACACTGCCGTAATGCAAAGTATGGGGTTGCCAAAGTTCTGGGGCGATTAAAACCAACTCCCCAACCCCTAAGACTTTCGACATACATTGAAAGGAATTAGCAACGCGTGAATGGCGGATGTTTCCCAAAATCGCGATTTTTAATTGCTCTAATTTTGGTTTTTGCTCCAAAATAGTCATTATATCTAGTAATGCCTGGCTAGGATGAGCATGAGTTCCATCCCCTGCATTAATAATATGTATATCATCACCTAACTTCTGGGCCAAACTTTGTTGTAATCCATCTTGCTGATGACGAATCACAAAATGTCGAATCCCCATCGCAGCGAGTGTTTGAATCGTATCCTCAATCACCTCACCTTTTGTTTCTGAGGAGCTTTGCAGATCTAAATTAATCACTGGCATTGATAAATGATTTGCTGCTAATTCAAAACTGACTCGAGTTCGCGTACTATTTTCATAAAATAAATTAGCCACCGTATGTTGCTGATACGAAGGATAATTTTTTTGTTGTTTAAAGGAAAAAGCGCGTTGTAATAAAGATTCGATTTGTTGACGAGATAATTGACTAATTTCTAGAAAATGCTTCATAAAACCTCATTCAGGATATTGCAGCCACTGCTCGAGTATAACACAAGCGGCTATGCTATCCACCTCGGTTTGCTTGATTTTACGATACCCACCTTGTTCGAATAATTGACCTCGGGCTTCTACCGTAGAAAGACGCTCATCGACTAAATGTACCGGTAGGGCAAAGCGTTTACGTAATTGTTTGGCAAAACGTCGTGCTGCGGCCGTAGTATAGAGTGTGCTGCCATCGATACAAGTAGGAATCCCGACAATTAATGCCTGGGGATTCCACTGAGAAATCACTTTTTCTACCGCGTCCCAATCAGGTACTCCCTGTTGCGCACGTAACGTAGCTAAAGGCGATGCACTGCAAGTCAATCGCTGCCCTACAGCCATCCCAATACGTTTGTAACCAAAATCAAAAGCTAAATATACACCATCAGGCATGACCAGAATTTACACTCAGTTGATTCATTTTGATGCCCAAAGTTGATCCGGCATACTCCCAACGATCTTCAAAAGGAACTTCATAGAGAATTTCTGAACGGTATGGACAAACTAACCATAGATTATTCAACATTTCTTTTTCCAATTGATTCTCCACCCAACCGCTGTAACCTAAGGTAACCAAAACATCTTTGGGCCCCTTATCGTCAGCAATCGCGCGAATAATATCATTGGACGTGGTTACCGTCACGTCCTCTTGTAAAAACAAGCTAGAACGCCATTCACCCAAGTCCTTATGCACCACGAAACCACGTTCAGGTTGTACTGGCCCCCCAAACATTAAAGGCAAATGACTTTGCTCAATACGTATGGGCTCAATATCCAACTGCTCAAAAACTAAAGACAATGAAAATTGCATCGGACGATTAATAATTAAACCTACAGACCCTTCCTCGCGATGTTCACAAAGATAAATCACTGTTTTTTCAAAATTTGGATCGTGTAGTGAAGGCATCGCGATCAACAAATGGTTTGCCAAAGAGTTTATTGTTGTCATACTGCCTCCTCATAAAGAGCAGCCGTCTATTTTAATTATATACTATAAACAACATGCCTATTTATTAATCACCAAGTATCTACCGCATCTGCTTTTTCCTTTGGTGCAGCAGGATTTTGCCCCATGATAGTAACCTTAATATACAACGTTGATTGCTGAGCAAAGGTATTACCAGCAGAAAAAGATCTTGACGAGTTATCTGTTTGTTGAGCACCTTCAGGGCTACCTAAAGAAACCCACTTATTAAGAGGAATCATCAACTTCGTATCGATTTTTTGATTATCGAATTGTTGCCCGCCTGCAGGATTCATTTGTTCACGTAAGCGACGCACCGATAATTCGACTTGCGAACCACGCAAAACAGGTTGAACCAAAATACCATTTTTAATCTGATGCTGCTCATAAGTAATACCAGTGCCATAAAAACCTGCGCCTACCGAGGTAACAATGGGCACTTCCTGATTCATAGTAACCAGAGCAGACTCACCATTCATTACGCGAACTGATTGGCTTTGTAACATTTGCGATTGAGTCTGAGTACTGTAAGTTACGGAGTTATCGTTCTGAGAGCTCAGCCACTGAGGGTCGCCTTGATAAACTGAAACATTAAAAGTAACTGGCGGCACATCAATCTGATGCAATATCGTTCTGAGTTGCGTTAGCGTTTTTGCATCGACCTTGGTAACGAGCGTTTGCCCAGTTCCACTAAGGGCCTGCCCTTCTGGGATCAAGGGTTCCATTAATTTAATTACTTTTTCTGCAGGGATATACTGCAACTGAATAACTTTTGTAATCAGTTCTTGGGCAAATACATTATTTACGAAAAAAAATACGCCAATTAACCATACCCGTTTCATTCTCAAACTCCCTGTAAGCGCGATTTATTCTTTTTTAACGACAAGACACATCCAAAATACACATAAAAAACACCTAATATTTTCAATTGTAGCACCAATATCCGGAATCAATGGTTTTGTTCCTACAAAAGATTGGGTATACTTCAACAAAATCTTTTTACCGAGATCACTATGGGTAGCATTTTTAACATGTTTGGTCCTTCTCCAATAAGGCCGATAGAACAACACATGCGTAAAGTACATCAATGTGCGAAACAGCTATACCCATTTTTTGAGGCTGTATTAAAAAAAGATTGGCCCACAGCAACCAGTATTAGAAACAAAATTGTGTCTTTGGAAAAAGAAGCAGATCTAATTAAACGTGATCTACGTCTTCATTTGCCCACAGGTCTCTTTTTACCAGTTTCCCGTACGGATTTGCTTGAGTTACTAAGCGCTCAAGACAGCATAGCCAACAAAGCAGAGGATATTGCTAATATTATCATCAGTAGAAAGATGATAATTCCTGAAGCACTGACATCACTGTTCATGCCCTTTTTACACCGTTGTTTGGATGCATCAAAACAAGCGTGTAACGCCATTAATGAATTGGATGAACTCCTGGAAACAGGGTTTAGAGGTTCTGAGGTTAAAATCGTTGAAGAAATGATTATGACCCTCTATGAAATAGAGCATGACAGCGATGAACGGCTTGCAAAAATAAGACACCGTATTTTTGAAATCGAAAAAGATTTATCGGCAATCGATACAATCTTCCTCTATAAACTGGTCCAATGGATCGATGACTTGGCTGACAACGCTCAAACAGTGGGCAGTCGACTACAAATTCTAATTGCTCGGTAGTAAATTCCTATGGATTATTCAATCGTTTATCTTTGTATTGCTATTATTCTTTGTTTTTTAATGACTTGGGGTGTGGGGGCCAATGACTTGGCCAACGTCATGAGCACCACCATGGGTTCAAAAGCAATAACCGCACGGCAGGCTATGCTCATTGCGATTATCTTTGAATTTGCAGGAGCATTTATTGGTGGAACCGGAGTCACCGAAACCATGCGTGATGGGATCATCAACACCAGCCAATTATCGGAGCAACCCTTAATACTGATTGAAGGGATGCTCGGCGTTTTATTAGCCTGCACTATTTGGATGAACCTTGCCAGTTATATAGGCGTTCCTGTATCGATTACCAATGCCTTAGTTGGTTCAATGGTAGGTTTTGGTGCAGTAGTTCTTGGTTCTGATGCCATTCATTGGAACCAGGTAAGCCATATTGCAATCAGTTGGATTACCTCCCCACTGATTTCTGGAATCGCGGGATACATGTTATTTATCAGCATCCAGCAGACAATTTTTGTGAAGAGTAACCCATTAGCCAAAGCAAAAATTTACATCCCTATTTACCTATTTTTAATTGGCACTATTTTATCATTTATCACGGTATTTAAGGGCTTACATCATTTTGGTATTCATTTTAATTTTAAACAAAATTTAGCCGTAACCCTGGCTACCAGTATTGTGATTACCTTGATTGGAATGATTTTTATTCGACGCATTCCTGAACACCCAAGAATCAGACGCAGAGAACGCTTTATTCAAGTAGAAAAATATTTTGCGGTACTCATGGCTCTTACTGCCTGTGCTATGGTTTTTGCCCATGGCTCAAACGACGTTGCTTTGGCAGTTGGACCATTGACTATTATTCATAGTTTAGTGATGCATTCTCATCAAACTTTTGATGCCAATAATTATCCTGCGTGGATTATTTTATTGGGTTGCGTTGGCGTAGTAACCGGCTTATTGATGTATGGAAGAAAAGTAATTGAAACAGTAGGCAGCTCAATTACCGCGCTCACCCCCAGCCGTGCCTTTGCTGCAACCTTAGCGGCAGCAACCACCGTTGTGGTGTCAACAAGTATTGGAATCCCAGTTTCAGCAACTCAAACTTTAGTAGGTGCGGTACTGGGTGTTGGTTTAGCACGAGGTATCGGTGCATTAAACTTAATTGTGATCCGTAATATTTTCATGTCTTGGATTCTCACATTACCAGCGGCATCACTCTTAACCATCTTGTCGTATAAAGTATTACATTGGTTTTTAGGATAATCTAAAACAATTTACCTCCAAGGGCTAAGCTAAGCCCCATCGGGGCATGCTCTAATAAAGCTTCGCCCCGGGAGTAAGCCTACATCTTAGACTGACATCGCGAGACAGCTTGCCCATATTGATGCAACCTAAAAGCTCCATCCGAACCATAGCGCGTGACTAAGGAGTTGGCTAAATTTACAGTTTCTTCTTCATTGTCTTCATCAATAATCTTTTCATACGTGTCTTTATTGTTAATGACATAATTGATAATTCTTTCATGAAATTCTTGCTTTATATATTTTAAAATTGAGCCAAAAGAATCGATATCAACTAAAATATTTGCCAACAAAATATCACATGAAGAAACAGCATTCATCGCTTTATCGAGCTGAGCTGCTGAGAAAAAAGATAAAAATAGTTTCAGATCATCTGTATCTCTAATTACATTGGCCAAAACTCTTGGCCGCAGCCACGCTGCGACCAAGGAATCTGTAGGATTTTTGTTATTGCACGCCAACTCTATACTTGAAAGCGTCCATTCCACTGCGGTAAAAATGCTCATGAGTTTCACTATTAACATTTAAAATGTTCTTCATTGTAATAAATTGGTCAAAAATTCACAATGCCCTATAATTAACATCCTGGCATTTTACAGAATTGATTCTGACGCTCATCCTCTAAATTGGGCTGCCCCAAAAAAGCGTTTAGAATAACAGGGTATTGAGAAAGGATTGTTCCAACACCAGCTAATCCAAGAACAACCACAAGAGCCACATTTGAATAAGTACTTGTTTTTTTAGGCGCTTCTTTGAAAAAGCTTTGACGTACTAAACCAGAATACCTATGAGTTTCTTCTTGAACTACTTGCTTTTCAGGTTGCGGTTGAACCTGATCAAGCTCCTCTGCATGTGTCACTGACGTCAGATTTATTAATTTTTGTTTATTTGTTTCCGACAATCGAGAGGTCAACTCAGGGGTAGTATCGAGATGCCGCACTATTGCTTCCAAATCGATATCGAGGGAATAATTTAAGTAAAACTCAAGTAATTTAAAATCAGACTCATTTAATTCCAACACATTATTACTAATTAAATATTCAACCCAGTTGAGACATCGCTCATTATTTTCTAACCGAATTAAGCCCTGACGGAAGTCTTGTAGTAAATTATTAGCATAACGTTCATCATAGTTCACTAAATGTTCCCAGAGATATAATCTATCCTCTGAGGTTAACCCATCCTGTGATGCATTAACCTTCACGAGTTGTTCATAGATATCAACAAGAATGCTGAGTGTTTCGGAGTAATCTGCTTCATCAGAATCAAGATAACTAAACTCTTTAGCTAAATAGACGAATGCGCTGAATCCCTGTGGGTGTTCTTCATCAACTTCAGTCGAACATTTATCGACGTTCACGCGCTTCTGTTTGAGTAATAACTTAACTACGTTAGGCTTATGAAGATCAATAGCCATATGCAATGGAGTCATTCCGCGCGTCTCTTCAGCGGTATTTAATACTACATCATCATTATTAACTAAGCGTTCGCAGGTATCATCAAACCCCTTTACAATCGCAAAATGAAGGGGTGTAAAGCCTAGGAATCGTTTATCTTTTGATTTGGTGTTTAATTGAATATCATCACTTGATAATAATTTATTTACCACCTCACGCTGCCCATGCAGAAGCGCTAAGTGCAAGTAGGTCATACCATCTGAGACTTTGTTCACTCCCGTCATCACTTTGTGATTTAAAATTTCCAAAGCAACGTTTTCATGCCCATATCTAATGGCATACCGTAATGCATCATTATGATGTATATCCATTAGTCTAGGATCCGCACCATATTTATTAAGAAGTAATCTCACTTCTTCTGTATTTCCCCGAATAGCCGCCTCCATCAATGCGGTTCGGCCATTTGATGCTTGCCGATTTACGATAATTCGAGACGCCTCTACTGGACTCATTGACCGCAATCGGCTATCTAGATCATGTTCTATAGTGATATTTACAAGCGTATCGAGAATTTTTTCTAAATCCATTGCACAATTTTGGGAACTATAACAGGTCAAAGCAAGCGGCATCCTCTCTACGTAAGTATTACTATGCCCAGTACTAAGTCCCCCACAAAATAAGCTATAAAAAGTATGATCAACTTTCAATCTCATGGAGCCAAATTGCTGATTAGGATTAAAATAAAGAATTTCATTTTCGGAAAGAGGCTGAATCATCGAGGCGTGATAATCAGCACCGAGATAAATTAGTTGTGGCTGGGTTTTATATACTTCTTTAAAAATAAAATCTAGCGTGTGCTGATTATGTACCCAGGCTAAAGACAGATTGCTAAGAATAGGGTTACTACCCAGCATGTCATTAAAGACAGGAAAAGGATTAGACTGCTCTGCCTGTAGAGCACCAACTCTTTTTATAAAAAACTCCATATCATTTTTTAAGGCTCCATCAACAGCAGACTCACCATCCCACTGTGCAATACGCGATAAGCACTGTTCAAAATCTTGTAACTGGGCCGGGGTGTGTGGAGTTCGTTTATTGATTTCACCAGCAATGTAAGCTAAAACAATACCTCCACATTGCCCCTCCGCCCCCAACAGCTCCTCTTCAGCTGTACCAATTAATTGCTGATATTTTCTGACCTTGTCAATAATTAGTGCCTGAGAGATACCAACAAAATTTATTAATTTAAAGAAATCAAGAAAGGCCTTTTCAGCTATTGATTCATAGTCCTCAGAACAAAGTACCTCTATGCACTCAGCTGCATTAATCTTTGGGCTTTTAGGATATTCAGAAGCTAATTGATCCACCGTACTTTGCACTATAACCCTGTGGATTTCTGCCTCAAGATTAATATGACTAAAAATACCCTGCTCTTTAAAATGATGACTTATACCAGAATGCACCAAATATTTTTGCACATTGCCCATAACTTCTTGAATACGTTTTTCTTGCATGATGGAATCCCACTCGTTCAAAAAATAATTTGGATAACGTCCTGGTTACTATTTTTACCTATTCGTTAGATTTTTAATCTAACATAATAAAATTAAGCTAATCTTAACTCCGAACCTAAGAGTGTAATTAATTTAAAAAGAGGGGTATTTTGCAGTTTATCTGAGTAAGGATAGGTTTTACTTACAAGAAGAGTGTTACATTAGAATCAGGGATTGGTGTGTAAAATTGACGCGTGCAAGAAAACAATAGCTCAGTAAGATAGAACACTCTGAGCTATTATAAATAAGTCAAATGGGTACTTAGGTAAGAATGCTTAGAATCCTTCCCAAATCTCCCCTTTTTGCTCTTGATGATCTTTATTATCACGAATGTTATCTAAACGTTTGTGTTTAGTAATTTCTTTGATTTGTGATTCTGACTTACTATGAGTTGCATCAAATTCAAATAAAAATTTATCATAAGGGCTTACATAAGCTTTATCTATATCATTGCTATTCATAATCAATCCAAAATTCGCACATTACTAAAACAGCTATTTTATAACTTTTTCATCTAAGTTACCATTGTCAACATTTAAAGAAAACATCGAGGCAAATCATGAGCTTAAAAAAAGCAGAACTGCATGTCCACTTAGAAGGCACAATTACTCCGGATCTAGCCGCAGCATTAGCCCACCGAAATAAATTAACGCTACCTTCTGGACTTGTTGCCCCCGATGGAAAAAGCTATTTGTCTAAAGACTTTCTAGACTTTCTTAAGGTGTACGACACACTTGCTGCTGTAATCAAAGATCCACGTGATTATTATGATATTACCTTCGACTACTTAAAAGCTCGGGCCGAAGAAAATGCCATTTATGTTGAAATGTCCTATTCTCCTGATCATGCCGAACTTTCTAGTGGTATTCCTTCTGCAGAACACCTGGTCGCAATTCAACAAGCTATTAATGATGCTAAAATACAATTTAATATTGTAGGACGGATTATCCTCATTGCAGTCCGTCATTTTGGTGTTGACGCTGCTGAGCGTTTAGCACGACAAGCTCATAAAGATATTTTCCCTTGTGTTACCGGTTTTGGTTTAGGTGGTGATGAAGCAAACTTCCCTCCGAAGCAATTTGCCAAAGCTTATCAAATTGCCGCAGATGCCGGTTTAGGATGCACCGTTCATGCCGGAGAGTTTGCTCCCGCAAGTGGCATGGTGGAAGCGATGGAGAACCTCCCTATCACACGTATTGGACACGGCGTTAATTCAATTTACTCTCCAGAAACCATGGCAATGGTTAAAGATAGAGGAATTACCTTAGAGGTTTGCCCAACCAGCAATATCTTTTTAGGTTTATTTAAAGACATGAATAGCCACCCCTTCCCTAAATTTTATGAAGCAGGCATGAAGATCTCTATTAGTTCAGATGATCCTCCATTTATGAGTACAACACTTGGGCTAGAATATCAACGCGTCCAGGAATCATACCATTATAGCGATGAGACCATGAATGCAATTACACATATGGCAATTGAAGCAGCTTTTGTTGATCAACAAACAAAAGACGAATTATTAGCTCGTATTTAGAAGTAATTTGGAGTATGTCATCCCACGCACCATAAGGGATGACATCGTTTTGATCTATTAACTATTGTTATGAAGCTGATCCATTAATTGTTCGATATAACGTCTGCACGTTAATGGGTTATTTAAATAATTAATAACGCGACGTGTTCCTCCGGTACCAGTAATCGACACCATCCCATAACGTAAAATACTGCCCATGATCGATTGGCGTATATCGATTGCTTCGATCTTACTTAAAGGGATATCAATGGTTCGTCTGACCACAACCCCAGTACGCAAAATGACCTGATTCGTCTTTATAGTCAACGAGGAAAAGTAATACGTAACCCAAGTCATAAACATCCATGCTAAAGCAAAGACTGTCAGCCCATACCCGACCTCACGTAAATGAGGGACATACGATGTTAACCCCAAAGCCCCCCCCAAAGCGAGGCTAGGCCAAAAAAATATAATCCAATGCATTCGGGTAAAATAGACAACATTACTGTCTGTTTTTTTATCAATCATTATTCACCTATATTCTTAAAATCCCTAGCAGATGCCCAAAAAACCTCAACTGAAAAGCATAATTGTACTTTTAACGACCATCTATATAAAAATATAATATTGTATTTCGTCTGAATTTGCTATTCTATAGTTGATCCCGTTTAAATAAAGATAAAACCATGCGCTCTATAAATCGTTGCCTGAATAAACAACTCGTTGACCTTTGCCAGCGTTCATTACAGTTGGAAGATCTATCTAGTAAGCTACGCCAATTTCTTCCAGAGGAATTAGCTAAAGAGTGCCAAGTGGGAAGTTTTAATAAAGGCTGTTTATTAATTACCACAGCTAATTCCGCCTGGTCATCGCAGTTACGTTATTTAATTCCTGAGCTACGTGATAATTTACGTAAATCAGGCCTCTATCAATTGCTCTCCATTAAAGTTTCTGTAGTTGCTCCTGTTGTGCAGTATGAAAAAACCGTAGAGCCGAAAAAACAGCAATTATCAGCGAAAGCCAAAGAAGTAATTCTAAGTGAAAGTCAGCACTGTAGTTATGAGCCCTTACAGAAAGCCTTACTGCATTTAGCAGAGAGTACTTAAAGCGCGTCCGCGAAGCGTCGAGCAACCCATTCTTCACCTAAATAGCCGAAGCAATCTTGCAGATAATCTCGCAATTCATCTTCTTCCATGAAATGCTCAAAACCAATCGGTTCAACATCATGATGCATATAGGCGCCAAAATAATGCTGAGAAAAATGTACATAGTCCCTGGTATGCAAAATGAAGGCATGCCATAACTGGTCAAGAATAAGCAAAGGGCCAAAGAGGTATGTTTTTTTACCCTGTTTTGCTCGTTGGTGATTGAGCCATAACCATGCCAAAAGATCAGCAAACAAAAGCTCTCCCTCTTGCATACTAAACTCAGGATGGTGATGGCAAAAATAGCTGACTACCGCAGGATTACGGTAGCTCAGTATGTGCATAAGTTCCATGCTCATTAACCGCAGCAAGTCTTTTGTGCACTTGGTTTCTGGGTTACGTAACGAAGGATACGGCAAATCATTTCATCTTTAGTCATTAGATTCTCCAAGTCATCGATTTGACTCAACAGTCTACCTAATGTATAGAAATCTTTCAATTGCATTCCTTGTTTTTCTTTCTTTTTACTGCAATCATCCCGCCATACCTTTGTATTGGATACCCACAGAAAGCACCATATTTTTATTATTTAGTCCCGCACTCGCAGGAATATAAGCTTCTTCATGCGTTACATTATCTCTTATGTTCGTGCCCGCAAGCTTATTAGGCACATAACTAAAAGCCCCTTCGGCAAAGAGTTTAATCTGCGGCCTTACATAATAACCAGCATTAACCGTAACGTTATAAAACTCAAAATTGTGTCCACCATCATGAAACGTAAGATCGCGCATATAATGCTGATCTACATCTTTTGCAGTGACCCAGCTACTGTATTTAAACAGGGCATTAAGTTCATAAGCATTTATGCGATAATTACCTAATATACCGATATAAGGAGTACTAAAGGTTTGTTTATAGCCAATCCCCTTTTCACCATCGGCGAAGCAACCAACGTTCGCACCATCATCATAAATATAACACCCACCTTTGGCTAAGAAACTGAATAAAGTTCGTTGATATCCAACCATGGCAGCCAATTGTACTGATGAGAGTTTAAAAAAATGCGCTCTGAGGTTGAAGTCAAATTCATTCGCTTGGCGTAAATCAGTGTCTTTACTGTGCGACCAGTCACTCCAATGTTTTTCGAATGGGTTTAACCAATCATAATCATCCATTACTGCATCACCACGGGCTAAAGTTATCCATCCTTGCGCATTAAAATCAAGCCAGGGCAACAATTTGTAATTCCCTTCCCCCTTGATTACGGCAGCACCATTAATTTTCCAATTTAATTGACTTAGTTTTTCAGCGCCATCGTCGCTATACACGAACTCTTGTGATTTTCCAGCTAAATAACCAATTGATGCATTCAATGTGAAGCGCTCAGCTAAAGAGGCATTTGCAGCATAAGTGGTTAATGTTAAAACTGCTAGAGTAGTTAAGGTTAATTTTGACCATTTTTTTTTCATTATTATTCGGTTCCTTACTTCTTATAAAATCAGAGGCACCTTTTACCCTATTTACTAATTTTTTTGAAGGATAAAATGCATCATTCTCATTAAGAAGCTCGAAACGACAAACTTTGGACATCATGGGATAACTCAGCATGAACCTCTTCTTTATTTAATTGACAAAATGTAGCATCATTTTTTGGCTTAACCATACGGTAGGCTCCTGCGGGAAAGTTAAAAAACAAAGTGGAAAAAAAATACCCACCCAACCACCGAAAGTCTATCTCAGCTAAGCCATAGGTTGTGAAAGATTGGCATTATTGTTATTGCATCACCATAATACCAACCTCAAAATAAAGCCGGTTCAATATATTTTTAAGCCATTAATCCACCATCAACCCCGATGAATTGGCCTGTAATATAGGGGGCTTGATCCGAGACTAAAAAGACAATAGTCTTGGCGATTTCATCAGGTCGTCCAAGACGCTTTAAGGGAACCTGATTAATCAATACATCTTTTACTTCATCTGTCGCTGCAAAACGCTCAAACATTGCGGTAGCAACTGGACCAGGAGCAACGGCATTCACCCGCACGTTAGCACCAGCAGCTTCAAGCGCAGCCACTTTAGTTAAGCCATCAACAGCATGTTTGCTGGCACAGTAAATAGAGGCCCCTGGAAAGCCTTTTTTACCGGCAACAGAAGAAATATTAATAATAGAGCCTGAACCTTGTGGGATCATCGCTTGCAATTCATATTTAAGACAGAAAAGCACGCCAACCACATTTGTATCAAATACCATATGAAAACTCTCAACAGTACTTTCAACTATTGGCGTTTGCTCCCCTTCTATCCCGGCATTATTCACCGCAACATCCAAACGGCCAAAACGTTTTATAGCCTGTTCCACTAAGGCCTTAACGTCGCCCTCATTGCGAACATCAGCACGTACAAACTCCGCTTCAGCACCCAATGCGCTTAACTCTTTTGCCAACGAATCACCCTCTTCTTGTCGGCGTCCAGAAATAATGAGCTTGGCTCCCTCACGAGCAAAAGCAAAAGCTGTTGCTCTACCAATACCCGCAAGAGCTCCAGTAATAAGAACCACTTGTTTGTTCATTTTTAACGCCTTGGTAATCACGCGACCGCGTGTACTAATCCTATTAAGTATAGTAAATAGTAGACTAGCCCTTTAGCTCCAACAACTCCGGAACTATAATAGGTAATAAGAAGTTTTTTATAGGCTGATTTGTTTTGATCCCCAATATTACTACGACATCGTATTTGCAACTACCTGATAATTTTTATGAAAAAATTATCCCCACTCCTATTAGAAATCCCTCTCTGGTGCAATTCAATCACGAATTAGCGGTAGCTCTTGGTGGATGCCATACCGTGCCCTATAGCAAAGAAGAAGCATTAGCAATTTATGCTGGTAATTGGGTACCCCCACAGTTACAGAGTATTGCCTTAGCTTACTCTGGCCACCAATTTGGTCATTTCGTCTCTGTTCTTGGTGATGGTCGTGCCATCATGCTCGGCGAAATTGTCGCAAACGATGGAATCCGCTGGGATATGCAATTAAAAGGTTCAGGAAGAACACGATTTTCTCGCAATGGCGATGGTAGAGCGCCACTTTCAGCAGTATTAAGAGAATATATCATTAGCGAAGCAATGCATGGATTAACTATTCCTACAACCCGCTGCCTTGCAGCAATTGCCTCTGATGAAAAAATATATCGACAAACAGGGTTAGTCCCGGCAGGAGTGCTCACACGTATTGCTGCCAGTAGTTTACGTGTAGGCTCCTTTGAATATGCCGCGACTCAAAAAGATACACATCTTTTAAAATGTTTAGCTGACTATGCATTAGAACGGCATTTTCCAGAATTATTGATCCAAAATGCCCCCTACCTGGAATTATTTAAAGCAATTGTCGAGCGTCAAGCAAGGCTTATGGCCGAATGGATGGGGGTTGGTTTTATCCATGGAGTTATGAATACGGATAATATGGCAATTTCTGGAGAAACCCTAGATTATGGCCCTTGTGCGTTTATGGATGAATTTGATTTTGAGCGTGTATATAGCTCAATTGACACCATGGGCCGCTATGCTTTTGGCCAGCAACCAGCCATGGCGCACTGGAATTTAACCGTCCTTCGTTTCACGATGCAGCCTTTATTTAATGAACAGGAACAACGCACTTTAGATGACATTCTCCACTCCTTTCCGGCCCGTTTTCATCATTATTGGAGTTCTAAAATACGGGTTAAGCTGGGATTGCAAGAGCTGAATGAGCAAACCGTGAAGCTTATTGAACTATTTTTTGCTTTGTTACAACAGCATAACCCTGATTTTACCAATACCTTCAGGATGTTAAGCCAAGCAATTGATTCTCCAGAACAGCGAAAAAATTTAATTCAAACCTTAGGAGGACAAACTCAAAGTGAACAATGGGTTAACGATTGGTCTAATTATGTCAGACAGCAAGCGATAGATATTAAAATTATAAAAGACAAGATGAATCAGGTTAATCCGGCTTATATTCCAAGAAATCATTTAGTAGAAAATGCGATTAATCATTTTATTAAGGAGGATGATCGTAGTTTATTGGATACGCTCTTGCTGGTCTTAAAAAATCCTTATCAACAACAAGCCGACACGGAACATTTGCAGTCGTTACCACAGCCTGAAGAGCGAGTGGCGCAAACATTCTGCGGGACTTAGTGTCTATTGGTAACTGATGAAAAACCCAGAAGTTCGAAACACGGAACCCCTGGATTGCTTCGCTGCGTTCGCAATAACAGCTGAGTTTAAATTGAAAGATAGGGGTTCAAATATGAATTTATTTCCCCGCCACTTGCAAACATTAAAGAGTTTTTACATAAAGCACTTCTTTTAATAAAGCGCCCCCCTCATAAAACTCTTCAAATTTAGTAGACTCTGAAAGCTTAAAACCTAGTGCCTCATAAAAATTCCGTGCCTGGCCATTCTCTTCCAATACCCACAGCCCAACCTTTTTATACCCCAATGCCACTAATTCCGACATTGCAGCCAAGCATAATTGGGTACCTAAGCCCATACGCCAATAATCGGGATGCAAATAAATAGCACTTATTTCTCCGAACGCACTCTGTGCACTGTTGCCACGAAAAGCGCAAATACTTGCAAAACCAATAACTTGCTGCTCCTGCTCACAAATTAATACTCGTACATTCTGATCGATTAACTCAGACCATTGTTGGGTACGCTCACTTAAAGACAAGTTTATTAAAACTTCTTCAGGAATGAACTCCTTATACATCTTTTGCCAAGAACAAATATGCACTTGAGAGATTGCTTCTGCATCCTGTACCGTCGCTATACGGATAGCAGTTATATTTTTATTCATAATTAATATCTTTAGAAATTCTTATGCTAATTATCTCTAATTTTTATAAGGTAGGAAATGGGTGTTTTCTATTTCCCCGTATTTTCGCGCTTCAAATACGGGGAATAACTTACATTATTCTTCGATCACACTAAGACACTGCTCACCTTTAGTAACCAATGTAACAGTCGTATCTTTAGTTAAAACTCGGGAACCGCAAGTAATATTCGCACCAACAATAGAATTTTTTCTATAGCCAAAAACATAGGTCCGATTTTTGGAACCTGTGCCTGTGTATGATTTACCAATCGCGCCTGAGCGCTGCCCATCCACAGAATAACCGATACCTGCAGCAGTATATTCTTTTGTTTTGACGGTAATGCGAATATTTTCTTCAGCAAAAGCTTGCAAAGAAAACACTGTAAACATGATGCCACTAAATATTTGTATTGGGTTCCTTATCATAATACCTCCCTCTGTTTTTTGCTCCAAAAAAACACACTTATCCTAATATATAGAACAAGTTATTCGATTTTACCCAAAAAGATATTTTTTAAATATACTAGCGTTTCTGTCTTCCAAATCCATCATACATCAAAGAAATATCTAGGGTAAGGCTTATTTAAATAATTTAGGCGCAGGTAAAACCGATTTAATTACCCCGATAAATTGCATCACGTAAACAACAATTATTGCGATCATCACGCAATTAAACAGCAGATTAATAATGGGGGCTAAAGGAATATATTCATTCACCAAGAAGAATAAAACCAACATTAAAATAGCCATTAATAACTGGTTAAAGTTCATAAATGCCAACCTTTAGTAAGATTAATTACTACTTTTGGTATAGATGAATAGTAGCCCGTATTACGCTGTGCTCTGAGGAATCCCGGAGGCTATGAGCACAGCAAACTCTTTAAGTCGTTACCAAATAACACAACGAGTTGCATTCACCATGGGGCTATTGTTAGGAATATTAAACGCCTCTTGGAACTGCGGGATATTCGCTAAACTTCCATTAACGCGGTATTTTGCTGGCGGATGAGGATCGGTTGTCACCTGATTCTGTAATTGTTGAGGCCGCATGTTCATTGCCCAAACATGAGCGGTACCCAAAAAGAATTGTTGATCAGGAGTCATGCCATCAATTGTTTTTGCCTTTTTGTAAGCATCGGAATGATGAAATGCTCGATATGCTAAAGTGATCCCGCCTAAATCAGCAGCAGCTTCACCCACAACTAATTTTCCTTGTACATGTAAATCGCCATTCACTACATATTGGGAATATTGATCAATAATACATTGGGTTGCCGCTTTGAATTTAGTTAAATCACTAGGAGTCCACCAATTTTTTAGATTCCCATGACCATCAAATTGAGCTCCTTGATCATCAAAACCATGGGTCATTTCATGCCCCATAACAAAACCAATGGCCCCATAATTCACTGCCGCAGGTGCGTTAGGGTCAAAAAATGGTGGCTGCAAAATTCCTGCTGGGATATTTAAGTTATTCATGGAAGGATCGTAATAGGCATTAATGGTTTGTGGTGTCATTCCCCATTCACTGCGCTCAATAGGTTTGCCAATTTTATTAATATCACGCTTTACTAAAAACTGATTCGCACGAAGCACATTCAACACATAAGGGCCTCGATCTACCTTCAATGACGAATAATCCCACCATTTTGAAGGATAACCTACGCGTTCTTCCATTAAGTCTAATTTTTTCAACGCAGCCTCGCGAGTAGCCGGAGTCATCCAAGCAAGACTCTTAATGTCCTCACGTAAGACATAGCGGATATTTTTCAGTAAATCTAAAGCTTGTTTTTTCGCCTCTGGTGAGAAGTAACGTTCTACATACATCTTACCAATAGCAAATCCTAAGGCCGCATTCTCAGTACCTACTACCCGTTTCCAACGAGGAAGTATTTTTTCTGTACCAGTTAAGGCGGTTGCCATCTTAAAGTTTTCATCAACAAAAGGCTTAGATAAATAAGGCGCATAAGTATCAATTAACTGCCAACGTAAATAGGTTTGCCAATCTTGGAGTGGTACGGTTTTAAGTTGCTCATTGAGTGCTTTGAAAAAGTTTGGCATTGCCATATTAATACTTTTGAGATTATCTTGCCCCATAGCCGTAAAATAAGCTGGCCAAGAAAAATTAGGGGTAATTTCCTCTAATTGAGCTTTATCCATAATATGATAAACCGCATGTGGATCACGTTGCTCAACTTGCGACATTGAGGCTTTTGCAAGTTGTGTTTCTAATTCCATTACGCGCTGTGCCTCAGCAGCCGCTTTCTCAGGGTTATCACCTAATAACTCAAACATTTTAGCAATATGCGCCACATAAGCGTCGCGAATCTGTTTAAATTTGGGCGTATCTTTTAAGTAATAATCCCGATCAGGAAGCCCTAAGCCACCTTGCACGACAGCAGCAATCATTTCGCTACTGTTTTTATAATCTTGCATGCTGCCAAAAGCAAAAAAAGCACCGACACCGATTTGATGTAAGTGGGCAATTTCATTTTGTAGATCCGTTAAATTTTTAATATTTTGAATACGATGAAATTCTGGCTGTAAAGGCGTTACACCTAATTTGTTAATATTTGCCTCATCCATACCGCTGAAATAAAAATCACCTACTTTTTGCTCAATGCTGCCAGGCTTTGCTTTAGTATTCGCTGCTGCTTTAATTAGCATTTGATGCACAATATCCTGCACTTTATCATGTACTATATTAAAACTGCCCCAACTTGGGTATTCGGGAGGAATAGGATTATTTTTTTGCCAATTCTTATTTGCATAGGAATAAAAATCTTCAGCCGGTGAGACATTAGTATCTAACCAATCCATATGTAGTGCATCAGCCATTTGCTTTTCCGCGGTATCCACATTTGCAGAAAATGCAGGTGAGGTGCATAACAAGGCTAGAGTTAATACTTTAATTTTGAATGTCATTCTACGGCTCCTTTTGCGTCAACTTAAAATTATAGTCTATTGGCGAAGAAGCGCTGGGAAATAAGCCCTTTTTTCCATTGACGTGCCGCAGAATGTCCCCAAACGTGAATAGCTCTCAAAATGTAATTCTGAGTCTCTACACGCCCCAAGTACAAATTCCGACTTCAGCTGCCTCAAACTATAATGAAGATAAGTTTATTATTCATTTAAAATAATAAACTTACTCTCTCTATACGTTAGTATCAAGCAAAATTCATCGCTTTAAATTCGATTAGCCCAATCTTAATGTGCGCACTTGTTCAGGCAACTGTTCATTAATCTGAGATTTCAGATAACTTATTAAGTTTTCTTGAGCGGTAACCAGTTTTGTAGCAAAGTCTATTTGTTTCCCAGTAATAAGCTTCAATGCCAAATCACTTTCAGCTATACCCATAGAAGTTTGCTGTGTATCAAAAAATTTTGACATATTACGCATAGAGCCAGTTCGTGGAGAGCTTGGTGACCTCGGAGAACTCGGTGAACGTGGTCTGCTTTTGCTAAAATCTGGTGAAGCTGAACGAGGGCTATTTTGATGCTGTACAACCTTCGCTTTTTTGGCATCCATAAATTGTTGAAGGTATGTTTCTATTTGCTTTTGCATACGCTCTATTTTATCAAGGGATAATGATTCACGACTTAATGTTAATTTTTTAATCACAATAGCCTGCATATCCATTAACTTTTCTAATACTTTTAACTGTTCAGAAGCATTTTTCGTAGCTCCTTTAAATAAATTTACAGGAACTAATTTCGGCGATGAGGCTTTAGAGGATGACGCTTGAGAAGAGGATGCTTCAGGTTCGGGTTGTGGACTTAATTTATCTAATTTCTCTCGAGCAGTTTTTATTTGCTGTTCTAAGCGAGGTAAAAAACTTTCCGCGATGAGATGACTATTATCTTCAGAGGCAAAGGGAATTATTTGTAAGGAAGTAATGCCCATATTTCCTAGCAGATTGATTTCTTGTAACGACGTATTATGATTTTGTCGTTGTAATAGAAATTCTTGCCCTTCGTCACTAAGAAAATTATTAGACAAATCAAGGATTGTCAACATTCCAAATGACATAGAAACCAGTGAAATTAGTTCGGAGTCTGTAACATTGCAATTAGCCAGATCAAGTTTTTCTAAAGTGCCAATACCTTTACTCAAGTTTAATAGTACTACCGAGACATCCAGCTGTGAATTATTATTTAAGCACAGTGATTTTAATTTTTGGACTTTTAGCCCCGGCTGTTGTAACAGATTATTATTTAAATCAAGATCAGTAATATACTTTAATTGGCCCAGTAGTTCTTCATGGAGATCGGTAAGCTGACAATTGCTTAGAGTTAATTTGCTTATGGAGGGTAACTCGTTAAGTGCCATTACTAAATTACTTACATCATCCTTAGACAGTTTTATGTTACTAAAATCCAAGGCAATTACCTTCTTTTCAATTTTTATGCTTAAAAAATTACGATAATCATCCCATGTAGTTAAGACAAGCGTTATGTTCTCAGGTAATTTGGCGTTAGCCTGCGCATCTACATAAGCGCTCATTGCGTAAGTTGGCATTAGATCCTCCAAGGATTCATGGTCAAAATAAGTATAAAATAGCCATATATTATACTTTGGTGTGTAAATATACAAGTTCTGACCTTGGGGTTGATTAAATTTAAACCAATACTATCAGCGTTATTTGCAATCAGTTTTTCCTAAAAGCGGATTTCAAACAGGATTCAGATAAATAGACAACTTAAAAGGAAAACCTGGTTGCAAACAACCAGGCTACGCTAATTTCATAAGGAGGGTTTAGGCTTCTACGGGGCAAAATTCATTATGCATTACGGGGAGGTAATCGTCTGCGTCAAAAGTAGTATATTCCCACGCATCTTGTCGTACCATTAACTCACGTAATAATCTGTTATTCAGTTCATGCCCTGATTTATGCCCTTCAAAGGCACCAATCAGACTAGAACCTAATAAATAAAGATCGCCGATCGCGTCTAAAACCTTATGAGTTACAAATTCAGATTCAAAACGCAGCCCATCTTCATTAAGGACTCGATAGTCATCTACTACGATTGCATTATCCAGGCTACCACCTTTAGCTAAATCACACTCACGTAACTTCTCATAATCAGAAAGAAAACCAAAAGTACGCGCACGGCACACTTCTCTAACATAAGAAGTTGTAGAGAAATCAAAGCTTACCTTTTGTGGCTTATCATTGAATGCTGGATGATCAAAATCAATAGTAAAGGAAATTTTATACCCATTATATGGATAAAATTGCACATACTTCCCATTATCCTCTACACGAATGGGCTTAGTAATGCGGATGTATTTCTTTGGTGCATTTTGCTCGCGAATGCCTGCCGATTGGATCAAAAATACAAAAGGAGCGGCACTGCCATCCATAATCGGAAGCTCAGGAGCATTAACATCAATGTATGCATTATCAATGCCTAAACCAGCCAAAGCAGAAAGCAAATGCTCTACAGTAGCAATTTTAACCTGGCCATGATGCAGTGTAGTACATAACATCGTATCGCCTACATGCTCATAGGATGCAGGGATTTCAACCACAGGCGAAAGATCAACGCGTCGAAAAACAATGCCAGTATTAACAGGAGCAGGTCTCAGGGTTAAAAGCACTTTCTCACCCGAATGCAATCCCACGCCAGTAGCCTGGATTACTTTTTTAGGAGTTCTTTGTTTTATCATTCAGTGCTCACCTTGTTCCTATTCCTCATAATATTATTATTTTACGCGCAAAAAACTTCGAGATTTTACCAATAAATTATAAGTTCGTCTATTTTTTTATAATGTAATAAAATAAAACAAAACCCGGGCAATTTGAATCACAAACCCCGGGTAAGTCTACTCTACTACGGTAATGCCTAACTACGCTTCTTCTTGACGACGTAAAAAAGCAGGGATATCTAGATAATCAACATCAGGAACATGATCACCATTTGCTTTCATTGTGGAAGCTGCTGCAGTCGAACTGGCATGCTTACGCACTACTGCTGGGCGATCTAGCTCTTGATAGTCAAATGAACCATCACTTCTCATTGATTCAACCAAACGAGCACGATACGCTTGTTGTGGTTGAGCTTGTTGATGACGTTGTCGTGCATCACCCAAGCCAGTCACAATCACAGTAACTCGCATTTCATCAGTCATATCTGGATCAATTACTGTTCCCACAACCACTGTTGCATCATCAGAAATAAATTCTTTAACAACGTCGCCAACCTCTTCAAACTCACCGATTGACATATCAAGCCCTGCGGTAATATTCACCAGGATTCCACGAGCGCCTGAGAAATTCACGTCTTCTAATAATGGAGAAGCAATTGCAGCTTCAGCAGCTTGACGAGCGCGTTGCTCACCTACTGCGCTACCAGTTCCCATCATCGCCATACCCATTTCCGACATTACTGTACGTACGTCCGCGAAGTCGACGTTAATTAAACCTGGGCGAGTAATAAGATCTGAAATCCCTTTTACTGCACCGAGTAATACATTATTAGCCGCTTTAAAGGCATTTAATAAACTAATATTTTTACCTAAAACACTGAGCAACTTATTGTTAGGTATGGTAATTAATGAATCGACATGTTCTGCAAGGCGACGAATGCCTTCTTCTGCAGCCAAAGCACGTTGCTTGCCTTCGAATGAAAAAGGTTTAGTCACAATCGCAACTGTTAAAATTCCTAACTCTTTGGCAATTTCTGCAAATACAGGAGCAGCACCAGTTCCAGTTCCACCGCCCATTCCGGCAGTAATAAATACCATATCAGCACCTGCAAGTATTTCGCGAATTAATTCACGATCTTCTTCAGCAGCTTCACGGCCAATTTGTGGGTTTGCACCAGCACCTAAGCCTTTAGTTAATTCATCACCTAACTGGATGTGAATCTTTGCATTAGACGCCCTTAACGCTTGAGCATCTGTATTCGCGCAAATAAACTCAACACCTTCAATATTTTCAGCAACCATGTGCTCTACAGCATTACCACCGCCGCCGCCGACACCAACTACCTTAATGACTGCATTACTACCTTGCAGTTGGCCTTCCATTAATTCAAACATAACCGTGCTCCCCATACGTTTATTCTGTAATAGTAACCAGTAAAAATTTCCTCTTCCGCTCTCTTAATTGGTAAAGCGTTTCCAGTTACATATATCTTAAAAATTTCCTTGAAACCATTCTTTCATACGCAACCACAAACCCTTAGAGTTTTCACTCATTGCAGGGACGTTGTAGCGTGCATCGTATTGTTGCTGGTATCCGTGCAACAGCAAACCTACACCCGTAGCAAAGGCAGGATTTTCACTAACCTCAGCCAAGCCTGATACGTGTTGTGCATAGCCTTTACGTACTGGCATTTCAAAACAAAGCTCCGCCAGCTCAATCGCGCCATGAACATTCGCAGCACCACCGGTAATTACAATGCCAGCAGCCATGCGATCTTCAAAACCGCTGCGACGTAACTCATTGCGCACTAAAGTAAATAATTCTTCGTAACGAGCTGAAACAACATCAGCTAAAGCTTTTGCTGAAATTTTTCTTCCTGGTCGCTCATTAGCACTGGCAACTTCCAACATTTGGGTTGGATTTGCTAATTCAGGTAAGGCACAAGCATGCGTTAATTTGATTGCTTCTGCTGCTTTAGTTGGTGTACGTAAAGCCATTGCAATATCATTGGTTACTTGATCACCTGCAATCGGAATTACTGCTGTATGCTGAATCGCCCCCTCAGAAAATATAGCAATGTCTGTAGTTCCTGCACCGATATCAATCAAGCAAACGCCTAAATCTTTTTCATCATCCGTAAGCACTGCATGGCTTGAAGCCAGCTGCTCGAGAATAATATCACTTACCTCTAAACCGCAGCGACGAACACATTTCACAATGTTTTGTGCCGCACTCACAGAGCCAGTCACCAAGTGCACTCGTGACTCAAGACGAACACCGGCCATACCTACAGGCTCACGAATACTGCCTTGATAATCGATAATAAATTCTTGAGGTAGGATATGCAGAATTTTTTGATCCGCAGGAATCGCAACCGCCTTTGCCGCATCAATCACGCGCTCTACATCGGCTTGCGATACTTCTTTTTCACGAATAGCAACTATTCCATGGGAATTTAAACTGCGTATGTGGCTGCCAGCAATCCCAGCATAAACTGTTCTGACTTCACAATTAGCCATCAACTCAGCCTCTTGTACTGCGCGCTGAATCGAATTCACTGTAGCCTCTATGTCAACGACTACACCGCGTTTTAAACCACGAGAAGGATGACGACCAATCCCAATTACTTCGATTGTTCCATCGGAGGATACTTCACCTATCAGTGCATTAATTTTTGAGGTGCCTATATCCAAGCCAGTGATAATATTTTTTTCTATTTTCTTAGCCATTATCGTTCCGTTTGTTGTTTCCACTGCACTGCCATACCACGCGGATAGCGTAAGTCTACACTTGCCAACTGCTCGATTTTTTGAGCAAATACAGCTGGATATGCCTTACAAAATCGCAGCAATCGTGCTTCTAACTCGTTCTTTCCTAAGTATATTTTTATGTTATTTCCTATTAATAATACCCAGGATTGGTTATCTCTTAAATGCAGTCCAGTAGCATTCAATCCGTACATTGATAATATCTTACTCAATTTTTCGTAAACTTGTAAGACGTCTAGCTGCTGAGATGAGGGTCCTTTTAACTTTGGTAGACTTAAATCACCAATATCAGAGCCTTCGTTAAATAACCGACCATCTCCGGTCATTAGTGAATTACCCCAAATTGCTACGGGTTTCTTTTCGATTAGCCTGATTTTTAATGTATCTGGCCAAACGCGCTCTACAGTCGCCGTATCTACCCAGCTCAGCTCATTCAGTTCACTTTGTAATGCTCTTGCAGGTAACGCAAAAAAACTATCGCCTACATATTTTGCTAAAATATCTTCTAATTCCTTATGAGTCACATGTTCATAACTTGCAGCTACCTTAATCGTGGTTATCGGAAAATACTCTGCATCAGATAGGTACCAATAAGCCAGGCGCCCTGCTAATATCACCGCGCAAAGGATTAACCCCCAAAGCAGGCAAACATAGCGTAAGCTCCCAGATTCATTGCTCCTATTCGTACTCATTGCGCTCACTGATAATTAGTTACTAAATGTTTACGACAATTTTGATGAACCTGTGCAATACGAATTAGTTCATCAAGCAAATCAGGATAAGCTAAACCACTCGCCTGCCATAACTTTGGGTACATGCTTATGGAAGTAAAACCAGGCAAGGTATTAATTTCATTAAAATAAATTGTTTCTGTTTTATCATTCACAAAGAAATCGACCCGTGCCATGCCTTTGCATTTTAAACGGGTAAAGACATCTGCAGAAGCTTGCTTTAATCGCTCCGCTAAAGCAGCACTTAAAGGAGCAGGAATAATTAAATCAGTTTGATTACTCTCGAGGTATTTTGCCGAGTAGGAATAAAAGCCATCAGGATGATGAACACATATTTCTCCAGCAATACTCACTCGTGGAGCTGCAGAAGGGTCTAAGCTTTCGAGCACAGACAACTCGATCTCACGGCCTTCAATAAACGATTCGACTATAATTTCTTCATCATAGCGCAGCGCATCATCGACTGCAGCCAACAATTCGCTCATATTTTTGGCTTTGTGAATGCCCACACTGGAACCCATAGAGCATGGCTTCACAAATAATGGCCAACCAAATTCAGTGGCAACCTCTTGGCAGAAACGTTGCCGTTCTGCAGTAGGAGTATGCCAAGATAAAAGCTTATAGCGTGCTGATTGCAAACCATCAATGCAGGCCACACGACGCGTCATGTCTTTGTCCATACCAATAGCAGAAGGTAAGACGTCACATCCAACATAGGCAATACCAGCCAGTTCCAAAATACCTTGTAAACAGCCATCCTCATAAAGCGGGCCGTGAACTACAGGAAACACAACCTCTGCATCAACAGCAAAACGCCCATCAATCAATAGGCTCGCTAAAGGCTTAGAGCGTTCTGTAACTACTGGAAGCTTGTCTTTATAGGCTAATAGATCTTCATATTGATGCACATGAAAAAATCCCTCTTTATCCATGGCAATCGGAATAATATGATATTTTTCTGCATCCAAATGAGTTAAAACAGATGCAGCCGAAACTAATGAAACTTCATGCTCTCCGGATTTTCCACCATAAAGCAGTGCCAGGTTGATTGGCTTAGACATTAAGCGTCTCCAATAATATGAACTTCGCGCATCAACTCAATAGTTGTTTGCTCACGAACTTTAGTTTGCACCAAATGAATCAATGCTTCAATATCAGCTACAGAAGCTGAACCTTGATAATTGATAATAAAGTTGGCATGTTTCTGAGAAACCAGTGCCCCAAACTAAATCCTTTTAGCCAGCAAATTACGTAAAAACAACAGCTAATCAGCGGTAATTACCGACTGATACAGCTTGGCGGCTGGCCCGCCAACACGCCGGGTGGTGTATTCTGCCAAAGATTCATTATAAAGCAAAGTGCCTTGACATTCCGCAACTAGCTCACAATCTTTTTCAGTGCTACTCATCATCGATTATTACAGTTCTTCTTTCATCAGATTCACTGCAATTTGACCAATATTCCCAGCACCTTGCATTAGAATAACATCACCATCTTGGATAAATTCGTCCAACATAGCCTTAAGCGAGCGCTCATTCACTAATGTAACATTTTTGTCACAGCTTTCGATCTTTTGTGCTAAGCTTTCACTGCTAATTCCCGGAATAGCTGTTTCACCAGCAGAATAAATATCAAATAAAAATAATTTATCAGACAGTTTCAATACATCGACAAATTGATCATGCAAAGATTGTGTTCTGGAATAACGATGGGGTTGGAACACATGCACTAAACGCTTATTCGGCCACACACGACGAAATGCATCAATGGTTGATAAGATTTCTTGTGGATGATGACCATAGTCATCAACAATTAGAGCTGAACCGCGCTCAAAATGTTTTTCACCCAACATTTGAAAACGACGACCAACCCCTTGAAACTTGGCAAGAGCGCTCATAATAGCAGCATCATCAACACCTAGCTCGGTAGCAATCGCAATCGCGGCTAGGGCATTTAATACATTATGACGCCCTGGATATTGGAAACGAATATTAAGCACTGCGTGGGGGGCTGGGCGAATTACGGTAAATTCGCTAATCAATTCATTCTGAGTCCAATCAACGGCGCGATAATGGGCATCATCACTAAATCCATAAGTTAAGGTAGGACGCTCAATTTGGGGTACAATACCACGTACCTCAGGATCATCCACACAGACTACGGCAAGCCCATAGAATGGTAAATGATGTAAAAATTCAAGGAAGGTGGTTCTCAACTTATCAAAGTTATCATCATAGGTGCTCATGTGATCAGCATCAATATTGGTGACAATTGCCATCATAGGCTTAAGGAATAAGAATGAGGCATCGCTCTCATCAGCTTCGACGACGAAATAAGGCGACTGACCAAGCTTGGCATTAACACCGGCACTATTTAATTTACCACCAATAACGAAACTGGGATCGAGGCCCCCTTCTGCCAATAAGCTACTGACCAAACTCGTTGTGGTTGTCTTACCATGCGTTCCAGCAACTGCGATACCATGGCGAAAACGCATCAACTCAGCGAGCATTGCAGCACGCGGTATCACCGGGATCATCTGCTCTCGTGCCGCTGCAACTTCAGGATTATCCATGCCCACCGCAGAGGAGCGTACGACAACATCAGCCCCGCGAATGTGCTCTGCCTCATGGCCGAGATAAACAGGAATACCTAGAGATTTTAACCGTTGTACCGTGCTACTCTCACCTGCATCAGAGCCGGTGATGCGATATCCCTGATTATGCAATACCTCAGCAATACCACACATGCCTACACCACCAATTCCAACAAAATGAATTTGTTCAACACGCCCCATCCTTGGAGATATAAATGGTCCTGAATAACTCACAATTCCCCCTTATGCTGACAGCGGTTTTAGTCCTAAAGCCTGCCAACGATTTTCATGATCAATGCGCAATAACAATGCGATGACCACACAATTAATTACCATACTTGCACCACCGTAACTCATCAGTGGTAAAGTTAACCCTTTTGTAGGCAGTAAACCTGAGTTTACCCCCATGTTAATAGTTGCTTGCAGCCCTAACCAAAAGGTCAAACCATAGGCTGTATATGATGCAAAAAACCGTTCCTGTACAAACGCATTGTATGCAATCGTCAGCCCACGAAATACCAGAATACTATACAAGGCAATGACCATCAAAATGCCCACTAAACCTAACTCTTCTGCTAACACTGCGAATAAAAAATCGGTGTGCGCTTCAGGTAAATACAATAACTTCTGAATACTCTCTCCGAGTCCCGCACCAAACCAGCCACCACGTCCAAAAGCAATCAATGACTGCGTCAACTGATAACCACTATTATACTGATCAGCCCAAGGATCTAAAAACGCGGTTAGACGAGCAAGTCGGTAAGGGGAAGAAACTGCCAAGAAAGCCAGCGCCCCCATAACTATGAGCAATAGCCCTATATAGTACCGTAATTTAACTCCTGCTAGAAATAGCATGGCCATAACCGTGCCAGAAATCACTACGGTCGCACCAAAATCAGGCTCGCGTAACAATAATACGGAAACCACACCCAAAACCACCATCGGCTTAATGAAGCCCAAAATACTCTCACTTACTGCTTTTTGCTGGCGAACCAGGTAGCCTGCAAGATAAAAAATCATCGTAAGCTTTGCAATTTCAGAAACCTGAACCCCTATTGGCCCAATCGACAACCAACGTCGACTACCATTCACCATTTTTCCAATTCCTGGAATTAATACGATAAGCAGCATGAACAAACAGACCATAAGCATAGGCCCACTAATACGCTCCCAAAAGCTGCTGTCCGTACGCACCACAATAAGGGCAATCATTAACCCCGCAAATAAATAGCAAGCCTGACGAATTAAGAAATGAAAGGGTTGATGAAAATATTTAGTAGAAATCATGACTGAGCTTGACGCAACCATCATCAAGCCAATAATTAATAAACCAATGACAACGCTAATCAACCACTTATCATAAAGAGAAATGGGTTTGCTTACAGGTTTACCTCTTTGATTAACGTGTCTTGGTTTCATGCCCTAAAGTCCACATACAAGAGAAGTAAATAACTCTCCGCGATGATTAAAATCACGGAACATATCCAAACTGGCACAAGCTGGAGATAACAAAACCACATCCCCAGGTTTTGCTTGCATTTTGGCTACGGCTACCGCGTTATCTAATGAAGAAGCACGTGCGATTGGAACCACATCAGCCAAAGCTGCTTCAATTTTATCAGCATCTTCACCAATCAAAACAATAGAACGAACAAAATCTGCGATGGGTTGTGCCAATTCAGTAAAATCAGCCCCTTTTCCCTGCCCCCCCGCGATAAGCACAATCCTTCCTTGCATAGAACCTCCTATTCCATTAATTGCCGAGATTGTCGCACCAATATTTGTTCCTTTTGAATCGTTTATCCATTCAACGCCATCGAGGGTACGCACCCACTGGCAGCGATGAGATAAACCAGAGAACGTAGTCAGTACATTTACAATATGCGATTGTGCAATCCCTGCAGCATCAGCTAAAGCACATGCGGCCAAAGCATTGAGCCAATTATGTACTCCTTTGATTAATACAGACTCTGCAGGCAAAATGCAAGCAGTTCCTTTAGCTAAATAAATTTTTCCGTCTTGATTAATTAAGCCCCAATTTCCTGCAGTAGGCGCATCTTGACCAAAAGAAATAGCGTGTGTTGCTAAAGCGGGCATCGTGTGTACATCCTCACGATTATAAAGCGACACTTCTGCATGAGGATACACACGCTGTTTGGCCGCAATATAAGCCTCCATCGTATGATGTCTATCTAGGTGGTCAGGCGATACATTAAGGATGGTCGCAGCAACGGGTTTCAAGGAATGAGTTAAATCCAACTGGAAGCTGGATAGCTCTAAGACCCATAAGTCATACTGATGCTCATCATCAAGCATATCCAATACAGGAGTACCAATATTGCCGGCAACAGCCACATTAAATCCCGCCGCCTTTGCCATTTCACCGACTAAAGTAGTTACTGTGGATTTGCCATTAGTTCCGGTGATGGCAATTACTGGAGCATGGATTTCACGGGCCAAACATTCAATATCCCCATAGATAGGGATGCCTGCCGCTCTGGCTTGATTTAAAAAAGGCATATCTAAGGCTAAACCAGGACTGGCAATAATATCCGTTAATTGCCCCAGGACGTCCTCAGGAAGCTGTTGTGTATAAACAGGAACCTCCGGAAATTCAGCAGCAAATTCAACTAAATTAGGAGCTTGCGGCCGTGTATCAAAAGCAACAAACGGCTTGTTATTGCGATGCAAATAACGTGCTACAGAAAGCCCTGTTTTACCTAAACCTGCAACTAAATATAGAGGATGTTTCATGAATGCACCTTGCCTATCGAAGTTTTAAAGTAGCCAATCCGCATAACACAAATACAACAGTGATAATCCAAAAACGTACGATTATCTTTGGCTCAGACCAACCTTTTAATTCAAAATGATGATGCAGTGGCGCCATACGAAATAAACGCTTGCCATGGGTATACTTAAAGTAACCCACTTGTAAAATTACCGACAGCGTTTCAATCACAAACAAACCACCCATCAATAGCAATACTAATTCTTGGCGAACTACGATTGCAACAATGCCTAAAGCCGCACCTAAGGCTAAAGAACCAACATCCCCCATGAATAACTGGGCTGGATAACTATTGTACCACAAGAAACCAAGGCCAGCGCCAACAATGGACGCACAGAAAATAGTTAGCTCACCTTCATTAGGAACAAAGGGTATTGCTAAGTAATGGGCATGCACGGCATTACTGGAGGCATAGGCAAAAATCCCCAAAGCTCCAGCCACCATAACGATTGGCATAATGGCTAAGCCATCTAAACCATCGGTCAAATTCACTGCATTGGAACTACCGACAATAACAAAATAAGCCAGCACTGGGAAAAATACTCCCAAGCCAATAGTAACTGATTTGAAAAATGGTACGGTTAGTTGAGTATGTACTGGTAAGGTAGCATTCATGTATAAATAAACTACCGCAATAAGTGCAATCACTGACTGCCAAAAATACTTCCAACGTCCTGGTAGACCTTTGCTATTTTTTAGAACTAACTTACGATAATCATCAACCCAACCGACAATCCCATTACCTAAGGTCACGAGCAACACCAGCCACAAGCTGGACTGTTGCAAATCCCCCCAGAGCAAACAACTTACAGTAACAGCAATCAGAATCAAAATCCCCCCCATAGTTGGGGTGCCTGCTTTTGATAAATGTGACTGAGGACCGTCGTCACGAACCATTTGACCAATTTGCATATTACGTAACCAGCGAATCGTATAAGGCCCGCAAACCAAACCTACGATCAATGCGGTTAATGCAGCCAAAATGGATCTAAACGTCAAATATTGAAACACCCGTAACGCATGATATTGTCCTTGAAATAACTGCGTTAGCCAGTAGAGCATAGTGTTGTTCCTCTTGTTAAAATAGCACTTTAGATCTATCGTATTGCATCATACGCAAAAAACGTAAGCATTCACCTAATGGCACCGCCCCAAAGAAACGTAGCCTGTTTCAAAGCGCGATCCCAGATTGCGCTCGATCCAGACTACAGTTTTCCTTCAATTACCACCTAAGGTGAACACTCACGACAATCAACGACATTCAAAGCATGGAAAAAAAAGTGGCCAAGCATATCATACTCAGGCCCAATCAATTAAGCAGTTTATTCACAATTTTTTCCATAGCACTGGATCGAGATCCTTTCACCAAAACAACTGTATCAGAAGACAACTCGTTGACTAAACTTTCAACCAACAGCTCCTGATTCTCAAAGTGCTTACCACCAGAGCCAAACGACTCGGCAGCCAATTTGCTAAATGCGCCGCAACTCAATAGTAAATCGATACCCAAATGGCGAGCAGCAAGGCCTACCTCTTGGTGATGTTGGGTAGCCCAAGTGCCTAATTCACCCATATCGCCAAAAACGAACACCTTTTTACCTGGACGCTCAGCTAAAACCTCTAAAGCAGCCAGCACAGAACGTAAATTAGCATTATAGGTATCATCAATTATGGTAGATTGATTTTTACCAGACAGTACGGTCAAGCGTCCTTTCACACCGCCAAAATTAGTTAATCCCTGTTGAATATCTTTAATCGTAATACCAATCGCATAGCAACATGCAGCAGCAGCTAAGGCATTACGTATATTGTGCATCCCAGGAACATTCAATTGAATATCCACGCGCCCATTAGGTAGAATTAAAGAAAATTGCCCACATCCTCGAGCATCTAGACGAATATCCTGCGCGTAAATATCTGCAGGATGTTCAATTGAAAAACGTAATACTTTTTTATCCGTTAACAGATCATCCCAAAAATGAGCATAGCTATCATCATCATTAATTACAGCAGTACCCGCTATTGCAAGACCTTGATGGATCTCACCTTTCGCACGAGCAACTCCATCAATCGAGCCAAAACCCTCTACATGAGCGGGTGCAATGTTATTAATTAGAGTTACATCAGGATGAACAATTGCCACGGTATGTGCAATTTCACCAGGATGGTTCGCCCCCAACTCAAAAACAGCATAACGATGCTGGCTAGTAAGCTGTAATACGCTTAAGGGAGCACCGATATGATTATTTAAATTGCCTTTGGTTGCGTGTGAGGGCGCAGGCAAAATAGCAGCGATCATTTCTTTGGTCGTGGTTTTGCCATTCGAGCCCGTTAACGCAATAACTGGACAATGGATATCTTGGCGATGAGTGGCAGCAATTTTAGCTAAAGCCTGTAGTGGATCTTGCACTACAAACTGAGGAATACTCACTCCTGCTACAGCATGCTTAACAATCGCGGCCAAAGCACCTTTTGCTTCAACCTCATGAATAAACTCATGTCCGTCAAAATTCTCCCCCTGAATCGCAACAAACACATTTCCCTGTTTTATTTCGCGACTATCAGTGCAAATACCGGTAACTTCAGCATTAATCTGACATGATTGAGTAAGTAATGCAGCAACTGTATTTAGATTCATATGTATTAAGGAAAGACCAAAAGTCTAGTGTACTAACACTTTAGCTTAGAGTTCAAGGGGATAATGTATGAAGCCGCAGTTTTTGTATGCGGGGCAACAGTTCTTAGCTATATAATCTGGTTATAATCTAGTGTAGGTCGGGCCATGGACCCGACCTACGGCAGAGCTAAGCTAAAGCTGCGTCAAGATGAGCATGGTTCAAGTTCAGTGTTTGATGATAACGTGCTATACGTTCTTCAGTTAAGGGACGACGCTGTTCGTCTAATAAATGGGCGTCCAAACCATCACTTAACTGTCTTGCTGTATCCAACATGGTAGCAAAGCGCTGCGCATCAACTTTAGGATTATTCGTTGCCTGCATGTAAAGACATAAACCGCGGACCGTAAAAGCACCGATGTTCTGTAAATCAAAAATACCAGTAGCGGTTGCTGCGGCTAAGCTGCATATAATAGGGCCATCACCGTTAGTAAATTGGTGGCGATGAAATAAGCCATTATCACCGAAACGTAATCCAGCAGCCAAAACAGTTTGCAATAATTCATAACCAGCAAACTGTCTGCTTTCCTTTGCAAGTAAAAACATCATGAGCGTCGGCCCTGTCGCGTCCTCTGGAGCCTCTTGCTCCCATTCCTCAACACGCCCTAAATCAACTCTAGGTGTTGCCTGCGTATCCGTATTTAAAACCGGCTCTTCGTCTTCAGGCATTAATCGTGGCTGTGGTGGGTTAGCGCTGTTTTTTTTTACTTCCTCTGCAACCGCAGATTCAGCATTTAGCTTCCGTACAGCAATGATGTCATCATTATAACTTGGGCCATCATAAGCAGGGTTTGGCTCTGCTCGTCCCCTACTCGGTTGTCGTACTGTGTTTAAGCCCTGTCTACGAGCCTTCATTAAGCGCCCAATGGCAACTATTACCCCAATCAACAACAGGACATTAAGAATTAAACTCCAATTTGCCTGCATTCTTTACTCCATAGCCAAAGCTTGTGTTACATCAACAGCAACCAAGCGAGAAACACCAGGTTCACGCATAGTTACCCCCATCAAATGATCTGCCAACTCCATAGTTACTTTATTATGTGTAATAAAAAGGAACTGTACGTATTGTGACATCTCTTTTACCATCGCGCAAAAACGCCCTACGTTAACGTCGTCTAAAGGCGCATCCACCTCATCCAACATACAAAATGGTGAAGGATTCAACTGGAAAATAGCAAATACTAAAGCCACCGCAGTCATCGCTTTTTCCCCACCGGATAACAAATGAATCGTGCTATTTCGTTTCCCGGGTGGCTGTGCCATTACTACAATACCAGCTTCTAGCAAATTATCACAAGTTAATTCGAGTTGTGCACGACCACCGCCAAAAAGTCGTGGGAAAAGCGCCTTAAATGAAGTATTTACTTCATCAAAGGTATTTTCAAGGCGAACCCGAGTTTCCTTATCCATCTTTTCAATGGCAGTTTCAAGTGTTGCTAAGGCTTCGCATAAATCATTATGCTGCTCATCTAAATAAACTTTACGTTGTTGTTCGCTCGCGAACTCTTCGATTGCGGCTAAGTTAATCGCCCCCAAACGTTTCATTTTATCAGTCAAGGCAAGCAGTTCATCTTCCCGCATTCCCTGGTTGATACCTTGAGGAATGTGTTCTAATACCGCCTGTGCCTGTAAACCAGACTCGTCTAAAGATTCCTGTACGGAACTAGCTCGAACCGCTAAGGCTTGTTCTTCCATTCGCGCTTGTCCAATTAACTCTTGCACACGCTTGACCTCAAGATCACAGTTTAAAATATTTTTCTCAAGCTCTTCAAGATCCATACGCAATTGAGCTTGCTGCTCACGGCTCATGGTTAATTGCATTTCCACTTCAGCTTGTTGAAGTAGGAGATGGTCTAATTGTTCTTTGAGTTCAGTACCAGGGTTCTCCGATTGTAAACAGAGTAATGCCAAACTTTCCAAACGCTCTTGTAGAATATCCAAGCGTTCTTGCTCACGAGCAATGCGCTCCCCCAATTGCTGTATTTTGTTTTTTTCTCGATCGTATTCTATTTCCGCATGGTGTAAGGCTATGCGCGCATCTTCCACCTGTTTATTTTGCGAAGCTAACACATTTAGCCATTCTTGCTTTTCCTGCAGGCATTGTTCTTGCTGCAATTCGGATTCCTGACATTGTACCTCTAACTCCTGCAAGCGCTCCTTAATTGTCATATGCTCAGCAACAGTCTCTTCTAACACCATCTGTAATTCTTCACATTCATCTGCCAAAGTGGCGGCGAGCCTCTCGGCATGAAGTAGCGCTTGCTCATTAGTGCTTAAGGCCGCACAGTTTGTTCTTAATGCCTCATTAGAAGAGTTCACATTCAACTGCTGCAATTCAATATCTTGAATGCTCTTTTGCACCTCTTGATGATATTGATCACGTTGTTCTCTTAGCACTGCAATTTTTTGCTCAAGTGAGCTAACAACCTGGGTTAAATCGGCAATCTTTTGTTGTCGTGCAAGTAAACCTAATTCATCCTGCTCCTTGGCAGGAACAAACTTAACCCAACCGTTACCTAACCAGAAACCATCTGGCGTTATAATCGATTGATATTCAACCAATTCAGGCAACCAACTTAATGCCTCATCAAAATGCTCTGCAGTAAAAATATGCTCTAAGGGATGTACATGTGCGGGCACGGTTCCGTGTATCTTATCGATGAGGCGAGGACGAGTTGTGGTTTGCTCTACCACCGCGCGCAACGTAACAACATTTTCCCCTTGGCGCTCACAAATTTCTCGTTGCGGCCATAGTTCCTCAAAGGTTTCCAAAACATAAGCATGTAAGGCCTCATCCAGTACACGCTCACAGGCAACTTGCCATTTGGGTTCGACCTGGAGTACATCCATCAAACGCGGTTTATCCGTCCAGACACTAACACCATTTTTATTGGTTTGCATTCCTTGTCTGGCAGCACGTTGGGCAGCTTGCAAAGCAGCATACTCACTGTTAGCACGATGAAACTCATCTTGCAATTGATGCAATTGTTGTTCTGTTTCCTGTGCCTTAGCCCTTACTTGGCTGGAATGCTCTTGGCATTGCTTTAATTGTGCCTCATCAAACTGTTGATTTTCTACCAAATTTTCCCGTTGTTTTTCTAGGTCATTGCGAGTTTGCTGTAATTCAGTAATGGATATGGATTCTTGTTCTAATTGAAGCTTTTCCAAACGAACTAAGGTTTGCTGTTGTTTTTGTTCTAAATGCTGAGCATTGACTTGCGCTACCTGAAATTCTCTTTTCAAATTATTCGCTTGGGCTTGTACTTCTTGCCAACGCAGATCCCATTGCGCTTGTTGTGTTTGGGTTTCCTGAGACTGCCCTTCTTGCTCTTTAAACTGAGCGCGTAATTTAGTTAATTGCAAATCCAAGCTTTCTGCTTTTTGCTGGCACTGGAGTAACTCTTCTTGATCTTGCTTTAATTGTTCTTCAGCTACCTGCCAATCATCTTGCATTTGCTGTTGATCTTGTTCCAAACGCTTTTTTTCACGGGCCTGTTGTTGAATTGTTTCTTCTAAACGCGCAATTTCCGTTCCCAACTGATAAAAAGTTGCCTGTACTTGTTGGGTTTGTTCATCTGCATCATGGAGTTTCTCATTGAAAACCACGCGCTCGGTATTAGCCTTAGTTAAAAGACTTTGCTGTTCTGCATGGCTCACCGCTAAATCTTGTAATTCGCGTTGCTTCACGTGCTGCTGTGCTACAAAATCGCGCCATTTTAGGGCTAAGATTTCAGCACGACATAATTGCTCTTCATCTTTAAGAATAAGATAGCGCTCGGCTGCTTTAGCCTGACGTTCCAGACGCTGCAATTGTTTATCTAATTCATCACGAATATCGGCCACACGAGTAAGGTTTTCTCGGGTATGTGCAATACGCTGTAAGGTTTCTTTTCGTCGTTCTTTATATTTGGAAACGCCCGCTGCCTCTTCAAGAAACACCCGTAAATCTTCAGGCCTTGCTTCAATCAATTGGGAAATAGTGCCCTGGCCAATAATGGAGTAACCACGCGCCCCCGCCCCCGTGCCAAGAAAAATATCGGTAATGTCTTTACGACGACAACGACTGCCGTTTAAATAATAGGACGAATCGCCATCCCGGGTCACTACACGTTTTACCGCAATTTCACCATAGCTGGCGAATGGTCCTGTTAAACGCCCAAGGCTATTATCAAAAATTAATTCCACTGAGGCTTGTCCAACCGGTTTACGATTGGAGGACCCATTGAAAATAACATCCGTCATGGACTCACCACGTAAATTACGGGCAGAACTCTCCCCCATCACCCAACGTACGGCATCAATAATGTTGGATTTTCCACAGCCATTAGGGCCAACTACGGCAACCAACTGGCTTGGAAAATACACTACAGTAGGATCAACAAAGGATTTAAAACCCGCTAATTTCAATTGCTTTAAATGCATGGCCTTGGCAATTTAAACAAAATAAACGCGCATTATAACTGAGGAAATATAAAAACGCTGCATTTTATAAGGGATTGTACTACCAAATTATAAAGTATCTTGAGTATAATGCCGCCATCGAAAAAACATAGGTATTTAAATGAAGCCATTCCTCAAAAAATTGCCTCTCGCGGCCTTAGCCTTTTGTTCCGCCCTTGCTGTTATACCGCCCACTTATGCAGAGCCACCAAACTTAACCTGTGTAAAAAACGAACTAAAAAAATACCATGATTCGGGACTTTATGAGAAAGATTTAGCGCGAGTGATTGAAAAAGCGCAACACGATATTAATCAGCAAGCGCGTATGAATGAAAAAAGAAAAAACCCCAAAAAGCTAGCTATTGTTCTAGATATCGACGAAACCAGTTTATCTAATTACAAATATATGATTAAACGTGATTTTACTGGAACAAAAGCAGAGTTTCATCAAGATGTCATGGCTGCAAATTCCCCCGCAATTAGACCGACTCTCAGCTTATATAACGATGCCATAAAGCATGGGGTAAAAGTATTCTTTATAACAGGAAGACGCAAGCCAGAAACAAACGCTACAGTAAAAAATTTGCATCGTGCAGGTTATCATAAATGGGCGGGACTTTATTTGCGCCCCAGCGATTATGGGCAGCGATCCATTATTCCATTTAAATCACGTACACGTGAATTGATTACTCAAAAAGGCTATACCATTATTGCAACAATTGGGGATCAGTATAGTGATATAAAAGGTGGCTATGCCGAAAAAGGATATAAGTTACCGAATCCCTATTATTATTTACCCTAGTTTTTAAAAATTATGTCATCCTGAGAAGTACATTTACTACGCTCCGGATGACATATTTCTTATTCCCTTTTCGTGAGATTGATATGACTATAGCCTTAGTCTGGTTTCGCCAAGATTTAAGATTGAGTGATAATCCCGCATTTATTGAAGCCTGTTCTCAATATCGCGTCGTGATCCCCCTGTATATTTATGATGAAAAAATCAGTCTCTTAGGAGAAGCACAATCCTGGTGGCTTCATCATAGTCTTAGCTCCTTAAGTTGTTCTTTGAAGCAGAAGGGACTAAATCTCCTTCTTCGTAAAGGCGAACCATTGGAGATTATTTTAGATTTACTCAAAACGATTCCAGTAAGCGCTGTATTTTGGAATCGCTGTTATGAGCCCAAAGCGATTGCACGCGATAAAAAAATTAAAGCAACATTGTTGGAACAGGGTATTGAAGTACAAAGTTCAAATGGGAGCTTGCTTCACGAACCGTGGACGATTAAAAATAAAAATGGGGACTATTTTAAAGTGTTTACCCCCTACTGGAAGCACTGTAAGCAAATACTTGATATTCCGCCCCCCATACCTTTGACGTCACAACCTAGTGGTCTTGAGCTGCAAAGCGATGAACTTAATGCATGGGGCTTATTGCCCAAGCTCAATTGGGCTTCTCGATTTAGTGATTATTGGACTCCAGGAGAAGATGGTGCGCAACACAAGCTGCATGAGTTTATAGAGTATCACTTGCATGCTTATAAAAAAAATCGCGATTATCCGATAAAAAATGCAACTTCACGTTTATCACCTCATTTACATTTTGGGGAAATCAGCCCATCGATCATTGTACGTGCTATTGAACTAGCCAAACTTGATCCCAATTGTGATATCGCTTCAGCAGAACATTTTCTCAGCGAGCTTGGCTGGCGAGAATTTTCTGTTTATCTGCTCTATCATTTCCCCGAACTGGCTAATAAGAACTTTAAAGTGGAGTTTGATGCATTTCCTTGGCATAACGAGAAACAATTATTAACCTGCTGGCAAAAAGGCTTGACTGGCTATCCCATCATTGATGCGGGGATGCGAGAGTTATGGGCAACCGGCTATATGCACAATCGCGTACGTATGATTGTGGCATCATTCCTGACCAAGGGGTTGATGATTGATTGGCGTTTGGGTGCGGAGTGGTTTTTAGATACTCTGGTCGATGCCGACCTGGCAAATAATAGTGCCAGTTGGCAGTGGGTTGCTGGTTGTGGTGTTGATGCAGCACCTTATTTTCGTATCTTTAATCCGGTATTACAAAGTCAAAAATTTGATCCGGACGGCAGTTATATTCGTCAGTGGGTGCCTGAGCTTTCTCTACTAGACAGTGAATCCATTCATGCTCCTTGGGAGTCTGTTCATGCTAAACAATTTTATGCGAATAGCAACTATCCCAAACCTGTTATTAATCATAAAGCGGCAAGGGCTCAAGCATTAAGTTATTACCAGCAGTTAAAAACGTAAGCATTAATATATAGGCTGGGGTAGGGCTCGGCCAACATTACTCATGTAACTCTTGATGCAGCCCAGCCTACATTCAAATATCTATAAATAGCTCCATGCTGTGGTTACTTGCGAGGAAAATCTTGATGATGTTGCTCTGCATCAAGGTTATTGGTGTCTTCATTTATTAATTTTACCACTTGAGTCATAAGCAGCGTTATTTGCTTTTCATACATAGGACGATGATATCCACCTTCTAAGCCCCAATATATTCCAGCTATAGATTTTTTATTGTCTTGATACAAGCTAAATATTTTCTCATAAAATGTAATCATATCCGCGTCACTGAAGCGTTGTTTTGTTGCCTCGAGTTTGCTCATCATGCGGTTGTTAATGTACTTACCGCAATAAGCCGTTTCATCCTCATGGGAGTCCCAACCCGTTGGTAAGAAAATCATAATTTTCTGTTTGTCTTTTATGGCCTTAGCAAGATGCTCTTCCACTTGGTGTATGGCAAATACAAGAGCAGGATGCAACTCTTGATTTTGACGGATGGTTATACTTAAATCCACCGCCAAATACTGCGCACTGCCGCGCCGCCAACTGTTAATTCCTTCTTTTATTTGCTCGCCTGCTAACCCCAGTGTTCTTTGGATAAAAGAATGATCTTGTCGTGGATAGACCCGTGAATCAAAAATATCCACATGGCAAATCGGTAAATGAGCAGCGGTAGTTATTAAATCATCACCTAAACCATTATCGCGATTAACATCGGTCCCTATCACCAAAAATCTTAAGGCTGGATTGGCCAATGCGGCATATTTAATTAAAATTGCTGTTTTATCTAAAATACAAAAACCACTGCCTTCATTTTTGAATGCATGATGGCTGGGTAAGCCAAAAGAGAAATGTACTTTTGCACCATGAGATAAAGTGGTAGCAAGATCTTTGATCAGAACTTCGAACGCACCTGGAGTGATCACGACGTCATTGTCTAAATCCAGAACATCACTAGCCCTTGCCTGGATGCAATAATGCACCAGCTTTTGCAAGTATTCAAAAGAATGGGTGGTAAGTATGGCTTGTAACAACACATCTCGTACGGGAATTTTGCCCAACCATTCAAGGGCGGCGACCTCATCCCCCTCTTTAATTGCGGTAAATACTTTGCTCCACAGCTCAGGAAGTACGACTTGCTCAGTGGTCATAATAGGTAGCGAAGGATTCTGCGACTGAATTTGCTCTATTTTTTCAGCCATATGCGTTAAGCGCTGATATTGATCTTCTTGCGCGCCTGCAGGCATTTCATGCATTTGTTGACTATCAGCAGGAGAAGGGATTTGAATCCCATATTCCTGATGATTAGATGTATTTTTTGACGTCCTAGTTCTAAAAAAATAGTTTTGTTTCTCTTTCATTTTCATTTCCTATGAAAATTTAAGTGACGATATAAAGCCCTATATCTCCTCATCCATACCATAGATTATAGGGCTTATTTAAATGTATCAATAATTGCTACATTGACTGGGCGTAGTATGTAGGTTGTTCATCAGCTAAAGGTGCTGTAGGGCCTACGTCATTCAGTGCCGCATCATAAGTATCCATCAAGTTTTGTGATAAACCTTGTCGAGTACTGGCGCTTATCGTACGAGCCCCCCAAAAAGTGAGCCCAGTACCAACTGCCGTGGTTATAGAACAACTCAAGGTAAAAGCCGCAACCTGAGTTTGGATAAGATGAAGTCCTAAAGCGCTTCCCCAAGCACTAAGAGCAGAAGTACTACCGAGAGAAGATGCAAAGGCTAAAACGCTGGCAGTGACCATCGCCGCACCTAAGACAACCATTAAAGCGCCAAACAGTTTCTTACCTAATGAAGAGGCTCCTGGTGCTTGTTCTACCATATAAAACAAACGCTCTGTTACATATGAATTACTGTCATGATGTAATTGCATCAAGGTATTGGCTAAACAGGTATAAAAATGATAGTCAATAGACTCATTTTTACGAAGTTTCTCACAGATCTCGATGTCGATCGCTTGAGCGCTTTGTCTAATACTCTGTTGTAAATAGGTCGCTTGTGATAACGAGTCATCCAACAAACGATCCATTATTTGCTGGCAACGTGCTACTTCATCACTGTTTAATTCAGACTCGGTAATTGCAAAAATACGGCGTTGTTCATTTTTTGCAGCCCGAAACCAAGCGATGGCATTAAATGAAACCCCTAGGTCGTCTAAAAGATCTTCTTGTGGGTGTATATGCGTGGTATTAATAACCTCCGCCAAAGTGCGGAGAAAAATATCATCTCTATTTTCTTGTTGTACACGGGAATAGAGGTCTGCTAAAAAGCCACATAAGCGTAAATAATTTTGTTGCTGAGTAGCGACATCATATATATCCGCAATTAACAAATCTAAACCATTATGAATTGCATGCAAACAGCTGCGAACAGCCAATGATTGGTTACTCGTATGCTTATCTTCATAAGCATTTACCGCTGCAAGTAATTTCGCACGCAGCTCCATTACTAAAATACGTGGAGTAGAACGTAATACATGTAAGAACACATTTGCTGATTCAATCTGTTTCTGTATTAGTTCATTCTGCGAGATTAATGTATTCAGTTCTTGAGTTAAACGACTGGTGTTATTTTGATAAGGTATCATGTCATTAACACGATCTTTTCTTTGTTGCTCCAAGCGAATTAGTTGGCGTTGTAACTCAGTAATTCGATAATTAGTATTATGGTCACCATGTCGAGGGGGATGATAGTTCGGATTGAGATAAGCAGATACATCAAGAGATGCGCCAGTATTCAAATTTAATGCTGCAAGAGTTTCATTGATAGTCTGGTCTATTCGTTGTAATTCCTCTTGTAAAGGGGTTAAAACGAGCTGATATTGGTTAATACGATTGCGATAATTAAGAATTAGTGCTTGATTATTTTTTAATGCGATATCCCAGGATTGTAACTCAGATGGCGTGTAACGAACAACGTCAATAGCAGGCATAAGTACCCTCGCGGTTTAATTATGTAGGCAGCACGAATTATACAGCATGTAAATATTTAAATCAACAAAATATGCTTTACATTTGTACAAAATATTTACTTTAGCAACACTTGACCTCACCCAAAGTATAAATAGCATTTGCACTACCTTGGGTATAAAATACCAAGCCTTAAAAATCTCTGCCGAAAATTGAAGGAAATAACTACATGGCTGCAGCAAAAAAAATTCTGGGAACTTATTTTTTTCCTTTTATTTTAATGGCTTCTATTTTGCTGGGAGGATTAACTGGCTATTACTTTGGTTCCATCACCCCTTACTTAAAACCTTTTGGTGAAATTTTTCTGAATCTGATTTTCACCGCCATTGTGCCTTTAATTTTTTTCAGTGTAACCTCAGCCATTGCGCGACTCGGCTCTATGGGCAAGTTAGGTAAAATCATTTTTAATATGGCGATAGTCTTCCTTTTTACCAGTTTAATCGCTGCCATTTATGCACTGTTTATTGTTAAAATGTTCTCACCAGCACAAGGAATTACATTGCCGCTGGCAACTCAAGTTCAACCGAATACCACTAGTTTTAGTAACCAAATTGCCGGCATCTTTACAGTAAAAGATTTTAGCCACCTACTGTCACATCAGCATATTTTAGCCTTAATCGTATTTTCTCTTTTAGTCGGCATTTCCACCTCCCACCAAAGTGAAAAAGGACAGGTATTTATTGACTTTTTACATGCTGGAGAGGAAATTTTCATGAAGGTTTTTACTCTAATCATGTATTACGCCCCCATAGGGTTTTTTGCCTACTTTGCAGTGCTAATTAATGAACTAGGTCCCCAGTTAATGGAAAATTATCTGCGCATTGCCAAACTTTATTATTTTTATACATTCTTATACTTTGTCATTGGCTTTACTGTGTATGCCTATATCGCAGGAAAAATGCAGGGGGTTAAATTATTTTGGCGTGCGATTTTCCTGCCTTCGGTAACTTCGGTTGCCACCTGCAGCAGTGCAGCAAGTATTCCAGCCAACTTAATGGCTGCGAAAAAAATGCATATTTCACCGGAGATTTATGAAACAGTGATCCCTTTAGGCACAATTATCCATAAAGAAGGCTCCGTTATTGGTGGTATTTTTAAAATTGCCTTCTTATTTGGAATTTTTCATTGGGATTTTTCTGGTACAAGCGTATTGCTTACGGCTATAGGAGTTTCTTTATTAGTAGGTACGGTCATGGGAGCCATTCCTAGTGGTGGGATGTTAGGGGAATTGCTCATATTAAGTGTCTATGGCTTTCCCCCTTCGGTTTTAATTGCGATTGCAGCCATCAGCATCATCATTGATCCATTAGCAACCATGCTTAATGTGACCTGCAATACTGTGGGTAGCATGATGGTGGCCCGCTTAGTGGATGGAAAAAATTGGTGGAGCTCCAACGCCAACACGTAGCCCGTATTAGACGAGGTCGTAATACGGCTACATTCACTCTTCAATCGCCTGCGCTGCAGCCACCGCATTAAGCACTGCAGCAATGCGTAAAGCTGATTGAATCGCCACCTTACTTATTCCCGCTTCGTCAAGCTGCGCCACATGAGAGTGGATACACATACCGCAACCATTTAAAGCAGATACCGCTAAGGCAAACAGCTCAAAATCCACTTTAGATACGCCAGAATTTGCCATCGCATTCATGCGTAAATTAGCAGGTAATAATGACAACTCCTTATTCGCAGCCAAATGAATGGCACGATAGTACACATTATTCATGGCCATTAACGTTGCGGCTATTTTTGCTGCTTGTTGTAATTCTTGCGTTATATACTCTTCCCCCTCCGCTAAAATAGCCTCTAGTATTTGTTTATTTTTGAGGCTGTATGCAATGGCCAAAACAGTCCCATAAAATTGACTCTCTGTTAAGCCAGTTTGAGCTATATTCCCAAATAGATTACTGACGTTAAGACGTATGTCTTTAGCATAATCAGGAATACTTTGTTTTAATTGTTCAATCGACATAATAACCTCTCCACGTTTGGTATTAATTTAATGACTGCCGTTTAAATGTAGGCTGGGCTGTAAAGCCCAGCATCGGCTATGCCACGAGTTCTCTTTGCTAGGCTACAGCCCCGTCTACAAATCGATTACAGCGTGTCCCCGCCCACAGGACGATTACAAGGACAAAGCTCATCAGTCTGTAATGCATCCAAAATACGTAATATCTCTTGTGGATTACGACCTACGTTTAACGAATTAACGCTGACATGTTGGATGATATTATTAGGGTCAATAATAAAGGTGGCTCTTAGAGCGCAGCCGCTTTCGGCATCTCGAATTCCCAACCCATCTGTTAATTTTCCATTCACATCAGCAAAGCTATACTGATCTAAAGCATGTAAATCTTTGTGTTCTCTACGCCAGGCCAATTTTACAAACTCATTATCGGTACTGCCTCCTAATACAACCGCATCACGATCATTAAACTCGCTATTTAATCGAGCAAACTCCACAATTTCTGTTGGGCATACAAAAGTAAAATCTTTAGGATAGAAATAAAGTATTTTCCATTTACCAGCAAAGCTTTGCTCGTTAATTACTTCAAAAGCACTAACCCCATTTTCTTCATGGTTATTGAAACCAGGTTTTACCGCCACCACCGAAAATTCAGGTATTTTTTGGCCAACAGTTAACATAATCATCTCCTCATTACTGGTTACATTTTTAGTATAGTGATGGTGTATAATTATTTAAAATGAATAAAACAGATTTATTTAATCGGAAAAAACGATGAGAAAATTAACCAATCTAAAACAGTTACATTATTTGCTAAGCCTCTATGAGCACCAACATTTTGGTCGTGCCGCAGCAGCTTGCTTTATTAGTCAATCCACATTGAGTGCGGCAATTACTAATCTTGAGGAAACACTTGCAGTACAGCTTTTAGAACGCGATCACAAAACCTTTTTGTTTACCCCCCTTGGCGAAGAGATTGTAAAACGTAGTCGAGCACTCCTTGAGCAAACTGATGCTTTGGTAGATTATGCGCTAACTCAGGGAAAGATGATGCAAGGTGACTTTTATCTGGGGATTATTCCCACTATTGCTCCTTTTATATTAAATGGCCTGCAAAACCGATGTCAGGAACGCTATCCTGACTTAACTCTGTTTGTTAGGGAAGATACAACTGAAAATGCATTAAAACTTTTAAGCGAGGGTAAGCTCGATATGGTAATTCTTGCTCTGCCTTATCCTACCCCAGATCTGCATACACGCATTGTGGGGAAAGATTATTTCCAATTAGTTTTGCCTAAAACCTGGCACCACCAAAACCTTAACCCCGAGATCAGTAACTTACCTGAAAACAGTATCTTTCTTTTGGAAAAAGAACATTGCCTGACTGGCCATGCCCTGCAAGCCTGTGAACTAAAAAACAGCAAACAAATTAATCATTTCTTTGCCACCAGCTTGCATACCTTAATTCAAATGGTCAATCATCAGCCCGGAATTACCTTTTTACCGACATTAGCAATTAACAGTGGGATTCTTAAAGGAACTGAGCTAATCGCCTTACCGCTAACAAATAAACAAGCATATAGAGAAATTGGCGTTGCTTGGCGGACAACTTCATATAAAACACAAATGTATGATAAATTGGCACAACTTGTTCAGCAGGTCGTTACCGATACCCTTCAACACGACTTTGTATTATAGTTTTATTCTATTTTGCAAAAAGAGTGGAAAAAGATGCGTCAATTTACTGCTTTGATTTTTATGTTAATTTCATTTTTAGCCCAGGCGAATAGCACCCAGCGTATACCCCTGCTCGCGAATAACAAAGTTCAGGTGTGGAAAACGTTGATTTATCCCAATAAAGAGCAAAGCTTAGCCATGCATCGTCACGAGCATAATCGGGTTCTGGTAGCATTGAATTCGGGTAAGCTAAAAGTGACCAACAATAAAGGCGAAGTACATTATCTCGAATTAGAAAAGGGCCAAGCTTATTATTTGCTCAAAGATGTTCCTGGCGAATTGCATACCGATGAAAATATGGGAGAACATCCAATAAAAGTCATTGTGGTTGAATTAAAGTAGCCTTAAGAGTGCCTAATTACCGCGGTCAAGCCGCGGTAATTCAAGGGTCTAAGGCTACGAAACACTCCTATTGAACTACCTTATTGTCGTGATGACATTTATGATGATGTCTGAAAGGCATCAACACCCCTACTTTTTGAAAAGCATCAAATCGGCTTTTTACAACAACCATGGTGATTTTATTATTCACCTCATTACTCTTGGCCACTAAGGCCTCAACGTTATTCCATTGTGCATTGGGCGCTGTAATTGCCGCTTTAATTTGTGCTCTGAGCGCGCGTTTTTCTTTAATTAAAGGCTGCATTTCTGCACGCATACTTTTTCGTAGAGCCTGTAATTGAGCACGTTGTTCTGTAGAAAGTGATTTATATTTAGCGCATTGCTCTTGTTTCTGTGCGCCTTTATCTACATTCTCGATTGTGGCTTGAGCAAATACCACAGAAGCCCCCACTAATGCGAAAGCGCAACTGTTAACAAGTAGCAAACGTTTAACGTTCATTTTTTTCTCCTATTATGGTCTTCATTGCTAAGTGTAATAACACAATGTAATAGGAATATGACAAATGGATTGTTTATTGTAACAATGTTGTTACAATAAATTAGAGACTTCCTACCTTAGCTGTAGGCACTGAATGAATACCAAAAAACATCATATTTTGATTATTGATGATGATCAAGACATCATAGATTTGATCAACGATTATCTGATTAAAAATGGTTTTCGTACCACCTGTGCATTAAATGGGCTTACGCTCAAGCAATTGTTGCGAGAACATAATTTTGATCTCGTGATTCTCGACATCATGCTACCGGGGATGGATGGCCTCCAACTCTGCCAAATAATTCGCCAAACACACAGCATGCCTATTATTATGCTCAGCGCAGCCAACAGTATTGCCGATAAAGTTGCAGGACTGGAGCTAGGGGCTGATGATTATATCTCCAAACCATTTAGCGCTCGTGAGCTTTTAGCGCGAGTCAAAGCACAATTAAGACGCACTCAAGGCGAATTAAGTGAAGAGCGGAAAAAACTCGCTCCCTTACAGCAAATCCATTTTGAGAATTGGACTCTCGATCGCAATACGCATGCATTGATCGACCAAGACGCCATTGCAATTCCCCTAAGCCAACGTGAATATGAATTATTACTAATTTTTTTAGAACATCCAGGACGTATCTTAACTCGAGATCAACTGATGGATCTCTTATACGATAAGTACTTTGATTCGCAAGATCGTACCATTGATGTCTTAATTGGTCGTTTGCGCAAAAAGATTGAACTTGATCCCCGCAATCCCCAATTACTATTAACCATTCGTGGTGGCGGCTATCAATTCAAAACGAAGGTTGATATGTTATGAGCCAGTTAACCACTACCGCGAAAAAAACACTGCTCGGATTAGTCCTGGGTAATCTCATTATAGGCTTTGCTCTGCTGCAATTAGGGCAATATTACGCACATACTCATTCATTTATTTCTGCCAATACCATACGTTCATTAACACGTCTGGTGAATCAATTGCAAAAAAGCCCCCAATCTAGCTGGCCCTCCATTCTGCAAAATCGCCATTCTCGCTGGTCTGAAATTAGCTTATCGCCTACTCCAGCCTATGAACAAAATGCCTTGTTAACCTTAAAAGCCCCGGTCTTGTTCAACCTCATGAAGCAAAATAAAAAGCTGGAATTTTCTCTATTTATCCAAGAAAACGCATGGCTAAATGTCAGCATGATTCCCCCCGTGTCGAATCAACTAAGTTTTATTGTCAGCCTGCTACTTATTTTATTAGGCGCATTAATACTTCTTAATTATTGGGCCGTAAGAACACTAAACCAGCCTATTCAAACATTAATCCAAAGCCTAAGTTATAATGAAAACCAGGAAAATTGGCTGCCCATTCCCCTCACAGGCAACTCGGATCAAAAAGCCATTTTTAAAAAAATTAACGACCTGCAAAAAAAAGTGAATAAACTTTTAGCCAATCGCACTCGGGTTGTGACCGCGATTTCTCATGATTTACGTACCCCCTTGACCCGTTTGAAACTAAGAACTGAATATCTATCAGATAATCCCCACTATGCCAAAATTAGTGCGGATATTAATGATATGGAACTGATGATTCAGGAAACTCTAGATTATTTTCGTGATATTAATCATGAAGAAAAACCTCAACGCTTTGATTTGGTCGCATTGCTGTCCTCATTAAGCGATGATGCCTTGGAATTAAATTATCAGGTACATTTTACTAGTGACTGCCCTAAATTGATTTATGTGGGTTCAGTGAATTTATTAAAACGCGCCTTGAATAATCTAATTAATAATGCGGTGCATTATGGTGTTCAAGCAACAATCCATTTGCAGCACTTGCCTCAACAGGTTGAAATCACCATTATGGATAAAGGTCCTGGACTTCCAGCTGCGGAACTAGAACAAGTATTCCTCCCGTTCTATCGCAGTGAACGCTCTCGCTCGCGTAGCACAGGAGGAGCTGGTTTAGGATTAACTATTGCCCGTGAAATTGTCCAAATGCATCAAGGCGATATCTCTCTAAGTAATTTATTAGAAGGAGGCTTAAAGGTTCGAATAACGTTACCAATTAAATCATTGTAATAATACAATTAGTCCCTTATTAAAATTGCCTACTATTAATAAATTCAACTAAACTAAAGATGTGGATATTCTTCAATAAAGGCCAAGGACTGAAACCGAAATGCTATATAAGATTTTTAACTACTTAAAACAGTCGGATAGCATCGAAAAATATACTCGCCAATATCGCCTGATTCAGTATGTCAGTTGGGAATTTCTTTTCGTCTGTACTATTGTTGCAATTTTCTATTCCATGTCTCAACTTTGGGTTTTAATCACCACCATTAGTATTACAGGCGGATTAACTTTAGCGAATTTATGGCTGCTTAAACAAGCTAAAAATGTCTACTTATGCAGTCAACTCTTAACCGCCATTATTTTTTTCGCAATTGTTATAGGTAACTATTTGGTTTGGGGTATAGGCCCACTACATACCCAATGGTTCTATGTAATGCCCTTACTTGCAGCATCACTTACCGGAATGAGTGGTTTATTGATTTATTCTATTGCATCGATGTTGATACTCATTACCTTTAATCAATTTGTCATTCCTCCTTATTATAGTTTACCACCCTATCAATTCCTGGCTATTGAACTTATTAATCATTTGTTTACCTATCTTATTATCGTGACAACTCTTGCTAGTTTGCTTCGCGAAAATGAGCGTTATGAACAGGAATTAAATGATAGGAACTATCTATTACAAACAGAGAAAGATAAATACCACTATTTAGCTCGTTTTGATCATCTGACTAATTTGCCTAATCGTCGCTATTTCATTCAACATTTGCATGAATTAATTAACACGATAAACCCCAACCATTGCATTACCGTATTCTTTATTGACCTGGACAATTTTAAGCATGTAAATGATCGCTATGGCCACAGTATAGGCGATCAACTGCTTCTAGAAACCTCAAGGCGACTCCAGCTTTGTTTTCGCGAAAAAGACTTCATTGCACGGCTTGGGGGGGATGAATTTACGGCCATCGTACCTCATGCTCCGAATAAGCGAACACCACAGGTGATTGCAGAACGTATTATTAAAGAATTTCAACCAATCGTGATTCTTGAAAATAGTGAACCTTATTGTTATTCCATTAGTATAGGCTCAGCTACCTATCCCGATGATGCGAAAACAGCGACGGATCTTGTCGTTAAAGCCGATTTGGCGATGTATGATGCCAAGAAAGTTTATGGTTGTTCTTATAGTAGCCTTGATGGAATGCAACGTAATCAAGGAGTGTTACGGACTCATTATTAAAAAGGGATGTTTGCGATATGTGATATAGACTGGGCCTTACAGCAGCCCAGCCTACATAGGTGTCCTAAATTATGCGTTTGCTTGCAAACGTGCTTTTAGTAAGAACAGAATCGTTTTCTTTTTCTCTTGAGACACCGAGTTTGATTGAATCAAATGTAAACAGTAATCAGTAAAGGCATTCAATCGCTCTTGACTTGATTGTACTGAATCATCAGTCATTTGCGTGTTGTAACCATTTTCTAACTCAGCTGCAACTGTCATTGCTGCTTTTTCATCAGGCTCTTGAGTATTTTCCAAACCCTCTTGTTTGCTTACAGCAGCAATTTTATCTAAAAGTGTAGTCAGCTGTTGTTGGCTTACATCCGTAGCAGGCGCAGTTTCTTTGCTGCTCTTGATACCTTTTCTTAGATAATCGTCATCCTGTCGTCGTTCTTGCTCCCAATATTCTCTATCACCTTGGAATGCAATAACCGTCATCAATACTCGTGGGTCAATAGCTTTATGTTCAAATAGCTCTCGGTCGGTTACGTGGAAAGTCCAGTCATTTTTTAATCTAAAGAATGGTCGAGACATATGGGCCATTTCTTTACCGGTTACTGGATCATAAAGAGTAAATGTTGTTCCCCAGAAATTCATTGATGCCTTAGCAAGCTTGGTATAGCCATCACGGTCATAAATATCAAAAGTAGGGAAGAAAGAAAACAGACGCTCGTCTGCTGCACCTAAATAATTTTCAAAATTATCGTAAACATCGAAATGCGCCGTAAATGAAAAGAACTTTGAACGTGCATAAGCAATTTTGTTATCAAATGGATCATAAAAATCATAAGTTAACAGTAAGCTAAAAAATCTTCTATATAGGGTACCTAATTTTTGAGTTCTGGTTTCAATGTCATAGCTTGTCGTCATACTAAGCCAGTGCTCTCTCACAAAAAACTCATCTGGAATACGACTGGAAGCGCTTTGTTCTGCAAAAGCTATATTAGCGCTAAAAGAACTAAACAATATCAACACAACTGCGAGAATTTTTCTCATAATGACCTCATCCAATGTTATAGATGAGGCGCATTATATTTTAATATTCTTAAGATAATATTAAGTTAGTCTAGCAGGTAAACTCTTAACATCAGGATTCTTTGAATAGGCATCAAGAATGTCGTTAATTAATTGTTCTACAATACTTTCCTTCATATCTTCTTCGATTAAGCCAATCTTTTCCTTCATCCCCGCTAAACGCGTTTCAATCTCTTTAGCAACAGAACCATTAGGGAATAAAGCCGCAAGCAAACGTCGCGCCTCAGCAGGCCCAAGATGTCGGTATAAATGGTTTCTTACAGAAGCATCCTCCGCCGTGGTACTAAACGCCCACAATTCAACCGGCCCTAAAGTTAGGGTGAGCAATTGCACATTTACCCCACTTTTAGTAGCAAATTGAGCAAGGAAAGTAGCTCCACCAAGTCGAGGACCATGTACCCGGTTGCGTAACGCGGCCTTTGCTGTTTCAGAAAGTCCGAATATGGACGTGGTTTTTTCAATTGCTTGAGAGGGGCCAGCATCCATGATATAAATTGCAGTCGCGAAATCGATCATCACCGGATCAAAGTCATCCACAGACTGAGAGAGCAAGGCAATTTGTACTTTCCATTTTCGTCCTTCACGCATGTCGATAATTACTTGCTCACGCACGGCAGCTGATTTAGAAGTACGGTGAAATTCGTCATAAACAATACGCTTATGATCCTCACGTATCTCGCGCACGCGTTCCTTATGGTATTCCTTGTATTGTTCGGGAATATTATTCAAACTTTCTTCAGTCAAATAATAATGTCGAGCCAAAACATAGCGCGCCAACATATACATTACCGCAGTTTGCCGGTCTGCAGCGTCTCCCCCACTCTTAGCGACCTCGTCAAGGTCTAGAGAAACTACGCGTGCATCCCCAATATCGAAACTAGTCACCCGTGATAAAATAGGGTATTCACGGACCGCGGCAGAAATCATTCGCGAAAACGCATTAATTAACGACTCCCCCGTAGGCGCTGTAATCTTTTCATACAAATCCTCAATCGAAGGAGTACGGCAAATAGAGGCTGCATCCGCAAGGAGAGGCATAGCATAACGTTGAGCTAGCATAGCTTCATGTTCAAATCCTGCAGAGTATAGTGAATCAGTCACTTCCCACCAGGTTGATTTTGAGTCACGAACAAAACCAATCTCTTCTAAAATACTATCCAAGAATACTTCCACACCTGGAGCATAGGGAGTTGGGTTAAATTCATCAGCCATACTCTTAAACAATTCATCAACAACCATACCTGCAAGATCGGGCATACCATCATAAGGTTTCTCCGCACCTAAAGGTGTTGTCAATAAAGTAATAAAGTTCACCAAAAATGCGCGTTCTAAGGCTGTTGGGTAACGACAGCCTAATTGAGTATCAAAAGGATTAATTGAATAATCTGGTGTCATTCGTAAACGGTGATAAGCCACTAAGTGGCGTTTTGAAGCAGGTAATGCTTCTTGTAAAAGCGAAATCAAACCACTACTTGACGGCCCAATATCGATAATAGCAATGCGCGGCAAACGTAATAAACCACCAGATAAGCATAGCGCCAAATTGATCGCGTTAGAAAGAACGGATTTACCCGAACCAGGACGCGCGTAAACGAGATCAATCCATGTAGTTTGCTCAGTAGAGCCAGGTTGGAATGGCCAAGGCTTCCCATCAGGGGATCTAAAAAGCAAAGCCCCTTTGCTCCATGGGGATGCAGGGCGAGTAATGGGTAACATAGAAACTACCGCACTTAAAGGAGCTACTGTTGGTACTGCGGTACTATTCAGGGTTCCGGCTAACATGCTGGATACAAAACCACCAAAGGGATCGCCGCAAATTTCGGACACATCCGTAGAACCCCAACCCTGAATTGCTTTAACTAATTCAGAACTACGTTGACGTAATAAAGCCACTCGTCCTTCAGGCGCCCAAGTTGTGGCGACCACACGCAAACGAACAATTGATTCATCCGTATTAAGTTGTAAATATTTGAGCAAGTTAACCGAGTCACTGATTAAGCGGTTTTGTGCCGAACTGAAACTTAAAATCCCAGCCAAAAGACCTTTTAACTTGATCGTAGCCAATCCTTCGCTTTCAACTAAAAATGAAATTTTCCAAGGAATATGCGAAGGTAAGATACGGCCAAACAAATATACAAAGGGTCTTACATCCTTTGGAAATAAATCGATGTAGGTCGATGAGTAAATCTTATCGCCGACTTGGACGGTGCGTAAATCTAAAACCGAAGCATCACGGGGAAGCACTTGTTTGGCTAATGAGGGCCATAATAGATCCGAAGCATCACCCTCAAAACCATTAAATTCCCGCACGGGGATCATGTCTCCAGGCAACGTAGCCCGCCAATCATCTGCCGTATAATCAGGATCAGCTGTCATGCGAATCGCATGCACAGCGTCATGAACCTCTAATAATTTTCCTGCAACATGCAAGGAATCCAAGTCATTCATGATGGCGCGAACATAGGCATCATGAGTATCGCGTAATTCAGGAACTGCCGCATAAATCGTTTGGCTGGTTTTAAACGGAGGTGCTTTAGTATCTTTTAGCATCTTCGTTTTCGCTTTATTAGCCGCTTTTAACTGTTCCGTGGTTAAATTGAAGGGACGGGTAATTAATACAAAAAATAAACGCTCTTCCGCACAATATTGTGCCATGTAGTCAGTACGTTCCTCAAAAAGGTCCCCTAAGTCTAAACCAAGGCGTTTTGCTGTTGCTGTTGCTGGATCATAAATATCACGAATTAGCTTTCTGATATTCTGCTTATCGTGGCTAAAGTAAACCTGTAAGCCATGGCCAGGACGTCCCATAGCCGCCTGAAAGGCATTTGTTAAACCAGCAACCAACTGATCAAATTCGTCTGGTCCGGCAAGTGCCGCAATCCCTTCGACTTTAATGATTGATAATAAAGAACCATCATGATTTACGAGAACGGTTGGACTATCCGCAGTTTCTAAATCAATGTATGACTCTGTTGTTTGCTTAAGTGAAGTACTTAGCCAGGCAAAGAAGGTATCAACCCCTTCAAAAAAAGATTCTGACCAATGCGCCATTTTTATTATCCCCATTTAGTGTAGCTTAGGGTCAATTTCCATTTCTACGCTAGTGGAAAAAATGGAAACAACCACTAGGTCAACGAACCTTATACAGTAATTTCTTCTAAGGCACTCGCAGCCCATTTTTCAATCTGTTTACGAAACTTTGCTCGAGAAGGTAATAAAAGTATGTTTTTCAACAGTTGTGACCTTCTTTCTTCATCATTTACCCCAGCGTCAATCATTAGTTGACCAAAAATAGCAGGATCACTGGTACCCTCACCAAATTTTTCTTCGACTAGCTGTGAACGAAATTTAAATCCACGATAGATATTCTGTGCACTGGATTTATATCCAGTATCATTTGTTATAGCACAAAACAGCACATGACATAGACTATTTAATTCTGCCTGAGTTAGTTCTGGAAGGTAGATCAGTGTTCCTCCACCATAGCCACCAACACCAACAGATTCAATAAAAAAGCACTGTGCACAAAAGCAACAAGCCGTTACCAAGTTTGGTAGCTTATTGTTGGTATAATTATTATCAAGATTAACTACGTCCTGAAAAAGACGTGCTTGAAAACCACAAAACTGACAGGTATAACGATCCCGTTGCAAAACTTTTTGCTCATATGACTTAAATCGTTCGTCGACTTTTCTGGCTGAATATAAACGCCATGAACCTGGCGTAGCCAACAACTTCAACTGTTTTTTTTCTTGATTCACTGCCATATTTTAAGCTCACGTTGCCTAACACAACCTTATTATTAACTGATATTTTACTATCATGGCCATAGGGCTAATTAGACATCTAACTAATTTACATAAACAAAACGAGTAAATACAATTTACCCGTTTTGTTTCAATCCAATTATTATGAACCAGTATATACAGTACCAGTAGGGCCTGCTGTTTTACCGCCTGAAGAACCGAACATAGTAGCTCCGGTTACCCCTAAAATTGAAGGGAGGAACAGTAACGCTGCAGCAATAAAAACTAACGCAATCGGTGTTCCAATTGGAATTTGAGTTGGGTTATCTTTGTGCTGCTTAAACTTCATAATCGCACCGATAGAGAAACCCAAACCAGCCAAATAAGAACCAGCTGTAATTAACTTAGTCAAGTTCGTAAATGACCCTGTAATTGACGACGCCATAGCACCGATAGTCATATTCCCACCAGCAACTGCATCCTGACAAACCAAGGCTAATAAGCTTAGACAAACAATACTGCTTAACCAAGACTTAAAGCCTGCTTTACTAATGATTTTACTTTTCACTATTGTCTCCTAAATTTAAAAGTAAAAAACACACACCAACATACTATCACGTACCGTATATTGTATTATTAATCATATTGATAGTCCCTACAATATTGATTGCTAAAATTCCCCCAAAAACATGGACTAAACCCTTTCCTGTTCCTCCTGGAGGCTGCCCTTGTGACGCTGAACGCGCGATCAATACCCACCCTCGAACAAAAGCTACCAGTCCAATAACCTGGATGATAATCGTCAGTGGCCTTCCAACCACACTCCCATTACCAAACAAGAAATCTAATGTCTGATTGCTACTGCTTATTGGGGCATATTGAAGAACATTTTGATAACCAAAAGTACTCTGCATTAGCGTTGCAAAAGCTGTCGGGAAATAAATAAATATTGCCCCTACCATCAAATAGACTACAGGCTCTTTGACACTTGTGTGACTGGACATCATCGTCCGCGCCTCACCATACACTTTTAGGCTGTAAATTGCTTTAAATAAAAAAGCGCAACCTATTAAATATGCTCCGCCCGTGATTAAGCGTTGTACAGGCACCAATGAATTTGCAATATTGGTTAGTATGTTTGCCTGACTCGCTACCCAGCACGCAACCGTCCCGCCTGTACATGTTGAATCAGCCATATATATTTACCTCAACTATCGTCTTGACTAAACCTAATTATCCGTCCAGAACTCGTTAAGACTCGACCTTCCATAGAGTCAATAAGCTTAACGACTCCATATCCCGCAATTTTTGTTCCTTCTCTTACTGTAAGTGTAGAACCATTTGTACCAATTAGCCAAGCCCGACCAGGAATTACTGCATTAATATAATAAATATTGGCTTGTCCATAACGCTGAGGGGGCAATATTCTGCGTACGACCTTAGGTTTGGTACGCTGCATTAATACGGCAATAACTTCTGACTGCTTATTTAACTGATTAGTTAGATCAGTAATTGTCTGGTTTAGTTGGTTAATTTGCGCGCTTAAGTTGTTAATATTATTATTTACATTTCCAACCTGCTCATTCATTGAAGAAACCTGTGATTGAACATTTTGTTGATTTGTTGCAATCGATTCAACTTGTTGTTTCAGCGCGTTGTTGTCCACATGTGTTACCGGAAGTGTTGCCTGAACAGGCTGTGGAGAAGCCTGCTGAACCGGTTGTGGTTGCAATTGTGGCATTGGCTGTATTTGCTGCTGAGGAGCAACCGCCGTAACTGGCGCAGGAGGGAGGTTTCCTCCTTTAGTCTCGGATGTACTTTTCCCAGAAAAAAGTCCGCCAACGACCTTATAGCCCACCATTGCCGCAATGATAACGCCTACAGCAATTAATGCATTACGTCGCACGTCTTTATTAGGGCCCTTTGGAGATTTCCCCGGTGGTTGTGGTGAAGGGCTTGAACCCGACTCAGCATTGCCCGGTGACTCGTGGTCATAAGACTCATACTCGTCGAATTTATATTCATCATTTTGATCGTTTTCTGCCATCGTTTTCTACCGTCAAATTAAAGTGATCTTACGTCTTGTGTAAACAACACTCCTAAAGGACTACCTGCATATACCTCAACAGTTGTTGGTGTATTAAATAATTGCTGTGCTTGTTGTCCCCAGGTTTTACCCACTGTTGCCAATCCAATGACCGCATTTTGCAACGTTGAGCGCCCAACACCATTGGCAACTGTTACGTTGTTGCCTCCTCCTGTACCACCAATGGTTACAGTGGTATTAGCTGACTGGAACGCGTTACCAAATCCCTCAAGGAACGAAGAAGCGAACAGAGAACCATAGCGTAATAAGTAATGATGGTCTGTTCTACTTGATAGAGCCGTTCTCGCAGTATTAGGATCAATTGCAAAAGCGGAAATCGATACGGTTTTCGGTGCACCAGGAACAGACATTGTGTTAAAGGTAATAACCATTTTGTTCGCTTTCGAAGGCAAATTGAAGCTACCAATTAATTTGGTTCCCTTTAATTTCCCAGCAACAATCGTGGCAAGAATAGGGCCTGGCTCATCGCTATTCACGGAAGTATCCATCACTGCAAATAAGACATCACCAGTTTTAATTATTGCTACTTGTTCTTGTGAACCACCCATAGCGCCTTGTGGTCCAGCATTGCCTCCTGCTCCCGTATTAGCACCGCTAGCAATAGCCTCTTTATCTTCATTACCAGCAACATAAGTTTGTCCACTAACATTTTTCCAATCTACGAGTAGTTGGTTTGCAGCAGAAAGCATATCTGCGCTACGTTGTTGGATTTTTTGTTGGTACTTTTGTTCTGCCATTTGCTGAGTCTGGCGATTTAAAATAGCCTGCAATTGCTGGTTTGACGCAGCAGCCCCTTGGTTTGCTACGCCTCCTTGTCCTATGCTGGGCACCCCACTAACACTAAATGCACCCTGTTGCACATTGGGAGCACCTAAGCCTACCAACTGCATCTCTGCTGGGGTAAATCCTGCCGCATTTAAATCCGCTGCAGCAAATCCGGCATCTTTTAAATTTTTAGCACTATAACCGGCAGCTTTAAGGTCAGACGCCCCAAATCCTGCATCCTTAAGTTGGGCTGCGGTAAAGCCTGCTGCTTTAAGCTCAGCAGCACTATACCCTGCGTCTTTAAGATCTTTCGCGCTAAACCCGGCATCTTTCAGTTGTGCTGCAGTAAAGCCTGCATCTCGCAGCTCTTTGGCACTAAAACCCGCATCTTTAAGATCTTTAGCACTAAATCCTGCATCCTTTAGGTCTTTGGCACTAAAGCCTGCGGCCTTAAGCTGTGCAGCCGTAAAACCCGCATCTTTCAACTCCTTAGCACTAAAGCCGGCATCTTTAAGCTCCTTAGCACTAAATCCTGCGGCTTTAAGCTGGGCTGCAGTAAAACCTGCATTTTTTAATTCTGCTGCGGTAAAGCCCGCATCTTTTAACTCTTTCGCGGTATACCCCGCATCCTTCAATGCTTTCGCAGAGCAGCCTAAGGTTTTCTTAATTGTCGCCGCACTAATACCAGCAGCTCGAGCTCTCTTTAATGAATCAACACTGCAATCAGATACGCGCCCAGCAGCTAAAATTTCCGCTGGAGATAAACCCGCATTTTCTAAATCGCTGGTTGTATAGCCTGCCGCCTGAAGCTGAGCAGGAGTGTAACCTGCATCAAGCAATGACTTCGCATCATAACCTGCATTTTTTAACGCATCAGCACTACAACCATTTAAATCTTTAATACGCTTCGCGCTCACACCCGCAGTGAATAATTTCTTCAATGCAGTTGGATCACAGCCCGCAGCTTTGATTTGCGCATCGGTTAGTGGCGTTGCGGCACTAATTTCTTGGGGCGTAAACCCGGCATTAGCTAATTCTGCATCCGTAAAACCCGCTGCTTTTAAAGCGTCGGCGCTACAGCCCGCATATTGTTTTATGAGAGTGGCGCTAACACCTGCCGCCCGCTCTTTTTTTAATGCATCCGGATCACAGCCCGCTTTTCTGACATCATCAGCACTAATTCCTGGCGGTAATTCTGCTTCAGCCTCTTTAATCTGCGCAGCAGTATATCCAGCCTTAGCTAAATCTTCAGGAGAAAAGCCAGCATTTAATAAGTCTCTGGCACTATAACCTGCAGCCCTTAATTGCTCCGGCGTAAATCCAGCTTTTCGCAGATCAGCTGCACTAAAGCCTGCTTCTCTTAATTCTTTAGCAGTATATCCTGCCGCTTTTAAAGCTTCTGCACTACAGCCACTGATACGTCGTATTGCAGAGGCACTTACCCCTTGTTTGCGTAGTTTTATTAAATTATCAACATTACATCCTGCCTTAAGCACATCAGCAGCAGAAATACCCTGTGGCAAACCACTAGCCCGATTAATTTCATCATCGGTAAAACCAGCACCTTTTAATTCACCATCAGAAAAACCTGCATCTTTCATTTCTTGAGCAGTAAAACCAGCGCTGCGTAATTCGCAGGCACTAAAACCGCAATCTCTTAAACGACTCGCAGTGTATCCAACATCTCTTAATTGTCTTGCATTAAATCCTGCTGCTCTCAAATCTTTACAGGCGCAAACCTGATTGAGATCTTGTAACTTAAAGCCATTATCTTTTAATTGAGCACAACTACATGCTGATTTAATATCGGATAATTGTGCACCCTGACCTAATACTTGCGCGAGTACGGACTTTGAACAGCCACTATTTTGTAAGTTTTGAATCCATAAAGAACGTTGCGCCCCTTCTTCATTTTCACGAGCCAAAGTAGCAAAGCCAACACCGCTTTGACCATTCTTAGAACCAATAACGCCAACACCCTGCCCCAAGGCTTGTGTACGAATAATCGTAGGAATGGCGCTGCCTCCAGTCTGCTGTGCTTGTTGTGCTTGAGTCATGTTTTGTTCTTCTTGCAAGCGTGCATATTGAGCTGTGGGATCAAGAACACCAGGTATCGATTGAATACTCCCAGGAGCCTGGCTTAGAACCGCCTCAGCACCTGGCCCAGTATTAATGGCTCTCAATTTGACATAGCCAATTACCACAGCAAGTACTAACAGCACTGCAGTAAAAACAATAATGACCCGTGAACGAGTATTAGAAAAAAGCGATTTAAGATTTTCTTTTCTGCCAGCCATTTATAACCCTTCTACCTTGAGCTGCATGACTTTTCCATGCCAGGACACTAATAATACCGGAGACTTTTGCATTTCATATGCATGCGTACCATCTGCGCTGGTCATACTTGCAAGCCAACCCGGTGACAATATAGTAAGATTTGTACGAATAAACATTCTATCGTTGGATAACCAAGCTCGCGCATCACCGCCGATAATTCCCAATCGTTTACTTCCGGGAGGGGGAACCCCATCGAGAACATGTAAAAGCAGCTCACTAGCTGAAGGAGGTAGTCCCGCTTCCATAGGTCTGTTTTTAGCATTTGGGCCATAGCCTTGAACCCGCAAATCAACCCGATAATCAACTGCTTTCTGACCAGGGATAAGTGTTAACATTACCGGAGTATTTAATCCCTGCAAACGAACTGCTAAGTTACCGTAATTGTATAATTTCAATGCCTGAATCATTAGGGTGTTACTTGTTTTATCCCATTGAATATTAAACGCAGAAGGATCACCCAAATCATAAGCAGAAATTGGCCACGGAGAACCTGTAGAGTCCAAAAATACGAGAGAAGAAACAAATCCCTGGGCCAAACGAATAACCGGAGGAGTAGACCCTGGTGACAAGTTGACAAATTGCGATGTCGCAGTGGGCTTTGGCGGTGTTCCTGGAGTAGACGCTTTCGCATATTCTACTGTTTGTTGCATTTGTCTTAAATGGACAATTTGTTCCGGAGTTAATGGATACAAACCACGGCTCATATCTTTAAAGGCTTTATTATCGATTACTTCTTCATCCGATTGGCTAACTACTTGCTCATTAGGATTTTGAGTTTGTGGCTGAGCTGGTTCGGGCTTTTGCGGAGGAGCCTGATATAAAGAATCAGATAAGGGAATAGGTATATTATTACCGCCACCTTGATTCTGTCCCTGAGCCTGAGCAGGTTGGCCTTGATTCCCACCCTGTCCCAAACGCTGTTGTAACATACGCAACTGCTGCAATGCTTGTTGCGCACTATCCTGTTGTTGAGGAGGAGCGGCAAAGGAGGCGCTAGCCCCCCAATGAGCAATACTACATAAAACACAATACTTAAAGAACTGATTTACCTTTTTCATTGAGAAACTCCACCACTGGCAGGTCCAACAACAAACTGTGATATACCAATTCCTCTAGGAGAATTCAAAGTCGAGACTCGGGTGATTAACATAGTCACCACATTATTTTGTTGCGTAAATTCGCTGGCACTCTGATAAGTTACTAGGATTGGCATTTGCACGCGCCATGAGTAACTACCATTTAAAACCCCTTTCTGCAGAATAATCGGTGCTCTAGTTGCTACCGCAGAGACAATCAATTTTTTTGCCTTAACCGCATCGAGGTTATTCGATTGTTGTAAGGCATTAAGGAATTGATCCCAGCCTTCTGCGGTGAAAAACCCTGATGACGCTTGCAACTCATCTCGGTAATTCACAAAATTGTATGTAAATGCAGCAATAGCAGCCTGGTTCGCCCATTGCAATACTGCTGAGTCAGATTGGTTTGGCTCATTTAATGGGAACAAAGGCGTAATCCGACCATTAATACTGGTAGCAAAATATCTAGGCGCAGGAGGATGTGTCAACATGTAAACCAACATGGAAGCCAACACCAGGTTAACCAATAATGCAACGAGCAAAGCAAGCATTACCTTTCTCTGGCTATCCTTATAAAATTTATTTCTTAATGTAACGACTGTTAAGGCATCTTCAGCCATAATATCCTCTACTGTTATTGTGCTTATTGCGGTATCAGTTTTTCTTCCTCATCAGTTGGCGGATCCGGAGGTAACAACGCCTGTGATGACATATTCGCAGCTAACATAGGGGCAAGTTTTATTGGAGGAGTCACCCCACTGGTAGCGTAAAAATCTCGTTCGGGTTCAGTTAGATAGACATAAAACATTAACAAACCCAAAATACAACTCAATACTAAAGAAACAATTACGGAAATTAAACCCCGTCGGAAAACATTAACATTAAAACTTTTGTTTCCTTTAATTAAGGCCCAACCTTCACGATTCATCTTTGCTCCTAACCCGCTGCTCGCCTAAAGGTAATTTCTATTCGCGCATTGGCAGAATAATCACCACCAAGCGGGTATGCAATAATTGGTTTATCACTTCCTAAACCTTGGGTAAAGATAAAACGGCTATCAATACCTTGAGACCATAAATATTCACTAACCACACGAGTGCGCGCCAAAGTAAGCGCACGTTCCCTTGCTGGAGATCCATATTTACTACTGTATCCGGTTATAAACACTGAAATTTTGCGAAATTGTTTTAAAAATATTGCAACATCATTAAGCAACCTATAAGAACGCCATTTAATGTTGGGGGTTTGCGGATGAAATAAAAAGGTTGCAGGAATACTAACCATATAGTCTTGGCCAATACTCACTACTTTCACCCCATGTTTATTAAATTTTTTCATGTACTTGATAATTGTGGTATCACAAGCACCAGTATCTTTACATGGACCTCTGGGTAAATCCGGGGGCAAAGCCCAATAGTCTCGACCACACGAAGCTATCATAATACATAAGGCAATCGCTCCTACAGCCCTAATTAGCCAGACTATATACCTAGTAAGTATTGATCTCACTTTTGATCCCTCATGTTACAAAATAAAAACCACTTCGGATGGCTGTAATTGACAAAAAGTCTATTAACCCAAGGTTAAGATAAATTTACAAATCATTACGTTACAATGAATTCAAATAAATTGCTATTTTTTTAAATATTTATTTATGTCTTAACATTTTTTTTATTAATTTCAGTCCATTTATGCATCACATGTGTAAAAATATTTATCAAAACCTCTTTTTAATGTTAGAGTTTTGCTTCCTCTAGTTAATGAATCAATGATGAAAAAAATAGTAACCAATATGCCCCAGGGAATAATAGCGCTTTATTTTGTGCAGGCGTTTACAACATTTTCTTATGCTACTCTTTATTCATCTCTTGCCTTGTTTCTTACCAAACAATTACAGCTAGAGCATCGACTATCAAATAGTATTGTGGGCCTCTTTCTCGCACTTAATTATGTATTGCAATTGATTGGTGGGCTATTGGGAGGACGTCTATTAAGTAATCGAGCCTTATTTCTACTTGCATCCCTGATTGAAATTCTTGGCTTATTTGCTTTAGCAACTTGCTCTACATCCCTGCTATTTCTCAGTCTGAGTATGTTTTTAGTAGGTTGTGGTATTAGTTTTACCTGCTATAACAACATGCTTACCCAGCGTTTTAGCTCAGAGGATGAGCGTAGAGAAACGGCTTTTATTCTTAGTTATGCGATGATGAGCATCGGTTTTTGTGCAGGATATACATTAAGCGGATTCTTCGATTATACCAATCAATATCAAGGCCTCTTTTATATTGCGATTCTAATGGACGCACTAACGATATTCTTTATCTTACGTTATTGGTCAGTTTTAGCGGATATAACCACCCCCTTAGCACAAGTAAATGCATCGCGGCGATTAAGAAACAATTTAATAGGAGCTGTGCTTACGCTGTGTTGCATCCCACTCCTCATGCTTTTTTTTAAAGCAACAGAGTTAAGCAATAACTTAGTTATCACCATCAGCTCGCTGATGTTTTTAGCTATTCTCTATCTCGGAGTTCGCCAAAAATATCCAAAAGATAAAGAGCGTATTATGGCTTATTTACTCCTAGCGCTCGTTTCCGTACTCTTCTGGATGATTTATTTTACAGGCCCAATGGGTGTGATTCTCTTTATTAAAAATAATACGGATCGCCATCTTCTCGGCTATGAAGTTGCCACTCAATGGCTCTTAAATATTAACCCATTGGTCATTATTATCTGTGCCCCGATACTATCCCTCACCATCAGCTCTCTGCAAACTAGATTTAATTTTTCCGTTTCCGTGCAATTCGCCTGTGGTTTTATTCTATTGGGCCTATCCTTTTTTGCTCTTGCCTGCGGAATCTATTTCTCAAGGCCTGATGGGTTGATAAGTCTATCGTGGGTTATCTTTTATTTTATTTTTCAAGGAATTTCAGAATTGCTTATTGCACCTGTAGGCTATGCAATGATTGGCCGTATTGCGCCCTTACATTTACAAGGTCTAATGATGGGTTCATGGATGCTGGTTGCAGGTGCAGCAGCCTCTTTGTCGCATTATTTCGCGAATGAAATGGTAAAGAATCAAGCTCATACACCAAACCTTGCCAATGAGAGCTACTTGCCTATTTTTGAGCAATTGGGGATATGGGCTTTAGCTGGGGCGGTATTTTTATTTTTGATTTCTCGAAAAATTAAAACATTTATTAATCAGGCGGTTGTTGAGGCCTAACATAAAGGTTCACGCCAACTCCAATCATATTGGGTTACCATTAAAGTCTAACCTGGTTGCTAGCAACCAGGTTAGACTATTGACTCGAAGTTTATTCTAATCCTTCCTCATTCTTTTTATTCACTTTATCACGTTCACTTGCAAATTTAACAGCGAGATCTTTTACAATATCTGTTAATGTTTGCGGATCGATAAAGTCACGTTCTTCAGGCGGATAACTAGTTGCCAACTGGAAGTCTTTAATTAACTCATTAGCAACGGTACCAGCATATTTATCTTTAGCCCCCGATAATCGCTCAATCGTCATCATTTGATTGCGGGTTTCATTAATCGGTAATAATGATTCAGAGAAACTTTCTTTATCGCGGACTAATAACGGAGGATCTCCAACGTTGACACGTAATGGGCTAAATATGGTTAAGGCGCCTTCGACCTCTTCCTCGATTAATTCCTCAACCGGCTCTGGCTCATTAAAATTGTGGAATGCAATTAAAGCTGTTACACCGCGCTCAATAGGCTCTATTACGGTAGATTCACGTAATAGCTTACTTATGAGGGTAATTTCTTCGCTATCAGCCGTCTTATTAATCGTCAAATCACCACTTTCAATAATAGATTGGAATGAAGCTAATTGCTTTTGCAACTTCACTAAATATTCACCTGCTGGCGGCTCAACTTTTAAGAACTGGTTAATTTTTAATTGCTTAACTGGTTTGGGGTTCGCATAAAACATGCGAGCACGTACAATTTTTGATTTGAAGAATATATGCGCCTCACCCTCGGTTTGCTCTTTAAGGTCCAAAAGGTCTACCCGGGCTCTTTTTTCAAATGAAGAGCTCTTGCTATCCGCATAACTGTTGGACATCGTATTTTCTTTAGCCTGGAATGAGTCCACCTTAGTCACATAAGCCTCACCCGCAGTTTTGGTAAAGAAGTCCCACGTTTCGGTAGGGTCTTCCAGTTTCATACAAATTTTAATGTTGGTATTTGCACCGATGGATGCTGCCTCTTCTTTAGAAGCTTTTTGGAATGCAGGCAAATCTTGCCCTGCAAAAATCGCAGAGAATCCAAGAGAACGCGCCTGAGCAGGCACCACCGCAAAACCTTGCACTGCATAATATCCGTACTCATCAAGAATACACATATAAGGTGTAGGTGCATTAGTAGGCTTTCTTAAGATAACATCGCGGTAATCCCCTTCAACATCTTCCCCCAAACCTGCTGCCATCATAGCTTTTAAGGAAGACACAATAATCTTACCGAGGTTTGCCAACTCATCAGGAGATTTTTCTAGTGCAGGTAATAACACAACCAAAATTCTGCGATTCAAGATCACATCTTTAAAATCTACCTCTGCCAAGTTAGTACGAATGATGTGTCCATAAGTATCAGCCAAAGAAGAGAAGCTTCGTACGAGCTGCATGGTGATGAAACCATGTTGCTCTAATACTTGCGATACTTGTTTCCCTTTTTTCTCTTTATTGTAACCAGGCAAGGTATTCAAGTAGTTACGTAATGGGTCAGTAACCAATTTTGGAACCTGTTCAATGTTGACACTTTCCATATCATCACGTGGAAAGACTTTGTCAACCACAATTGATTCCAATCGGGTTAAGTCAAAATAGTTACGAATACTGTTCGCATCAAGAAGAATTGCACCTTCATCGCGCATGTAAACTAATAAACGCATTAAGGCTTCAACGAATGCGATCGCACGGCCTTTCCACATATCGCCATCGCCGCCTTGTTGGGAAGAACCCATCAAGCTCACCACCAGCTGCGTTAACATACTGGAAGAGCCCTGACAAAATGGATTAAGTGTATTCGATAATCTTTTTTCCTGAGGACCAACAATATCTCGCGCACCAGTCATGAAGTTAATCAGCAATAAATCATCTTCGCGCCCCATACTACGAACCATGGAAAAGACCTTCGCATAAAGCGAGTTATCCCCTTTTCCATCCACATAAATAAAACCACTACCTTGAACCAAGGCATTATAAGCAAGAGAAACTAAACATTCTGTTTTACCACTACCGGTTGAACCGAAAATCAACGCGTGAGTACGCATATCATCGTTGGCAAACCACAACTCTTCTCCACTTTTACGGTCATTACCAAAAAAAGCGATGCCTCGCGCAGTATTGGGCTTATTTACGCCAGGCTTCATGTCATTGTAATCTTTTACTCTAGAAATGAGTGGCAGTCTAAAAGGAAGTTTTTGCTTGCGTGTATAACTGTAAGCAAAGGCTCCTCCTCCAATGATCATTAATAAAGTTGCCACTTCTGAAATATAGAATGATGCGGCAGCCAGGGAAAAGAGAATAATCGAAACGTTTGTCGGATCAGCAAAAAAATCCGCCATCCTCTGCGTTAGGGTTCGCGTGTCCCTAAGGAGGAGGGTAGGATCTACTTCATGACGAGACTCAATACCACGCATCATGGTTCTAACTCCTGCATTTGACGAGGTGATAATTTAACTTCTTTCACTGCTACCTCTAAAGCTCTAATTGCTTCATCAATCATTGGCACTAAAGAACGTCGCCCCATTTCTTTCTCTGCACGCCAATGAGCAAAAGCACCTGCAACTTCCGCATAGGGTGTTTGTCTGCCTACACAATTCAACATATACCACAATCGTCTGTCAACGGGTTTTAACCATAAAAATTCGGAACTGGGAACAACCCCGTCTTGCCGAGCCTTCTCCAGCAATGAAGCCAGTACAGTTAAAGTATAGGCATGTTTTCCAATTAATTCTTGGATCTCTTCCGTATTTTTGTACTTTTCTACTACAGGTCTAGCCACCGAGAAATCAGGCTTTCCTTCAACAAAAGTACGGTCTAATACAGATAAGATGTTATTTGCTGCATCACGGTCACGATTTAAACGCGCCATAAATACACCAGCCAAAGCATAAGCCTGTGGCGAACAATGCTCAAATCCATCCCAATAAGGACCTAACTGTAAGGTAAAGACACGCTTTGCATCACCTCGTCGGACCCCTGCAGTCATTTCCATGCCGGGCACAGGATTATCCAACAGAGCATCATCTTTTTTTAATAAATGGTATTTACGAGCGAACTCCATAGGGGTTAACGCCATTGCCCAAGGGCCCACATTAACATCCTGGCTCACTAAATCTTCTTTAACTACTGGCATAATTGCTGGCCAATTAAATTGTTCCTGGGCGCGTAAGGACTTCATATCATGGGCTTTGCGGTATTTCAATTTAAGATTAGATTGATAAAGAACGATAGCCATCACCCCTAAGCCCAGAACGACGGGATAACGCATAAAATCTCCAACAGCACGCGTGGTATCCACAAGCTGATCCCAGTCTACGGCATTGGGATCTATTGTTTGCATCAGATAGATTAAACTGGTTAATTGCTCACTATGAATGAACAGGTTAACTAATTTCGCTTGTAAGATATTTATTTGAAAAACAAACATCACGATATATTGATGCCCTGTTTTCCAAACCAGGAATACCGTAATAAACAGCAGCACCGTAATCCATACGGGAGCCATGCCGCTATCGGTGTTTTGTTGTTGCGATTGTTGAGCCATTAATACGTACTTATCTTAGTTTCATTAATTCAAGTATATACTGCTCTGAGGCATTTTTGCGAGAAAATCAAAGGGAAAATGATTTAGTTCCCTTGTCCCCCGCTCTCACAGCCATAAAGTTAAGAATTTATTGCAGGTAAGGCCCATAGCCCAACAAGTATCAAGCCACACCAAAAGCCAGTGTTGGGTCAGGAGACAGGGTATGTTTCATTACTTAAGCCGATGCTTCCTTAAGTAAACGGCCACGATCATAGTGATATACGCCAGACACGTGTACAAAACGACTAATATTATCTAGATCTAGAGTCCTATCCTTCAAAGTCAATAAAAGATTACCTAGCTTATCGGATAAGGCTTTATCAGGAGGAAGAGCAATGACACCACTTTGATTAATAAAAATACCTAAATAAGCTTCATTGATCTTGTTTTCTTTAGTTTTTATGATTGCTTTGACATGCTCTTCAGAGGCATAGATAGGGCGCGAAATCATTTGTCGTGGTAAATTAGCAACAATACGCTCCCAAGACTGGATGTTTGAACCATCCGCCGAATAAAGCGAAACAAACACTTCTTGCTGTCCACTTCTTAATGCCATACGATTTGCTAATTGAGTTTCAGCTTGTATTTGTGCTTTAGTACGCGTACCTAGCTGATTCACAAAATTTTCACGAATGTGATTTAAATTTTTACCAATGGCACGTAAGAAATTAGACTCCTCCCAGGGGCCATTGTTAATGGCTTCGTCCAAGGCTTGGAGAATCGCTTCATTTTGTTGATCTGAGAGCACCTCTTTCATAACACCAACACTCATATCTAATGAGAGGTATAACCTCTCGAATTAAGCCACGAACAATACTTCATTATCTTCTATAAGAAGGAGTTGACACTACTGCTTCATCTGCCTCAGTGGTGAATTCCTGTTCCACTGTGATTTGCTCTTCAATTTTATTATTCACAACAGCATTTATTTTGTTATAACAGTTAGTTATGACTTCAGCAGCCCTTTTAGTAGGCTCAAAATCAGCTCGCACATGCGCAGCCTTTTCTGTCTGTGTTTTTGCAATATTAAGTGGATTCACTACTATCCGATGAGCATCTTCAGGTGTCATGGGAACCATCGCACTAACAGAAGCCAGTCCATTATTAGCAGACGTCACACCGCTAGTTTGGAAAAGAGTGATTCTATATTTATCTAAAGCTGCCATATTACTGCTCCTCAAAAAACTTGTACCTATAACCTGAGTCTAACAAAACAAATTATAAAGTGAACTCAAATTTCAATTTACTTTCGAATTCTTTACAATTCACTTAAAAATGACGCGCTTAGTCATACATTAATTCATCCAAGGGGGTATAATCTTTACTTGGACCGCCTTGAATTAATTCATTTACTACATCAGTCATGCACAACAAACGCAAAACATTAGGTGTCACTTCATCAAAAACTACACGCAACCCTAATAAAGCCCCTTCTGACTCATCAAATGTTGCACCCAAGCCATAACCTAAGCATAAAGAACATAACTGATCCGCTCGCTTGGCAATTGCAGGTAATAAACCAGTCTCTGCAAACACTTCGTCATAACTTACAAATCGGTCATTCAAATAAAACTTGGCATTCATACTTGCAGAGATGATGCCCATACATTGACTAATAGTTCGTTCCATTTATCACCGCCACCATGGTTGTGCAGACTTAATATTTCCGGCAAGGAAACCTCTTATCCAACGTAAAAATACCGGCACAGTAAAGCCATAATGTTCAATGATACCAAAAAAAATTGCGGAAATAAGTACAACAACCCCAGTCCAAATTCGAATATGCATTAGAAATATAAATAAAGGAAACGCGGCACGTGCATCCACCAGAAAGAAACGAGCACTGCGCGCAGAATCTCTCCAGTGCGCTGTTTCAGCAAAGCCCCCAGCTGCCATATACTTATGCCTCAAAAAAATAATTATCTATGGAAAAAGTATATACCTAAGATACTTCAAAATGCTAGTTTTTGTGCGACTTGTTTTCTATGGATGCGATGCGATAAAAACAAACCGTCATTTGTTTTTCCTATCATTTATCCATTGGCGTTAATTTTTTAGATGGTCCACCTAGAGCATTCATTAATACATTTTTCATATCAGGCTCTGGTCTGGCTGCAAGAGTTAATTGGGGCATGTCATCGCTTTGCGGTGCAGATTCAACGTCTGCTGGTCCGGCATGCCGTGGCTCAACAGCAGTAGATAGGCCTAATCTTCCTAATATTCTAGCATGGCTGCTCATCTAAAACTCCTCTTGCGACACATATAACTTCTAAAGATAACACAAATAGCTTAAGAAACTATTAAGGAACCAATTTTCTCAAAGCTCGTTACAGCAGCAAGCCCCCCATAGGATTATGCTCTTGCTCTGATTCTATATTCAGAGCAAGAGCATAATTCTGTCAAGAGATCTTTAAACGATTTTTTTTTACGCGTAAGCATCGATTGATTATTACTAAAATATACAAATTGTCTTCAAATAACTTAGTTCAGCATGCATTTTAAAAAATTTCTTCTGTTCACCGAAAATTCTATTGAGTAGTAGGTGCATTTTACGTTATGTTAAAACTACCTAATTACACAATTAGGCTTCATTTAAGGATAAAGGAATACAATTGCTCAGAACATTGCAGCAATTGAGAACTAGAGCAAAAGGAGAATTTGATATGGCTAGGGGCGAAGTTAAATGGTTTAATAATGCCAAAGGATGGGGATTTATTATTCCAGAACAAGGTGGCGATGATATTTTTGTTCACTTTTCATCAATTCATGGCACTGGCTATAAGACATTAGTCCCTGGACAGGTAGTAACCTATGAAGTGGGACAAGGCGATAAAGGTCTTCATGCGGCAAATGTGTTTGTAGTCACAGAAGCTGCCGAACTGGAAATGGCCTAATCAGTTAAGCGGCATTGTAATTGCCTAACTTCGGTTCGCGCCATAAAAGTCATTTACCTGTCTTTTATGCCAAACTTATGTTAATTAATAATGCCGCTCCGACTAAATTTTCCCCAGTTACTGAATTCAAAGCCAACTTCAGGTATGATGACCCTAATTTTATCAAGGTCAATATTGCCGAATGAGACGTGGTTTATTACTTATTAATCTAGGGACTCCTAAAACCCCATCTGTCCCTGCTGTTCGTAGTTATTTACGTGTATTTTTAACAGACAAACGTGTTATTGATTTGCCTGCGCTGCTTCGTTATATCCTGGTGTATCTTTTTATTTTACCCTTTAGAGCAAAACGATCCGCTCATGCCTATCAAGCAATTTGGAGCGAACAGGGTTCTCCTCTGCTGTGGCATAGCCAAAACTTACTAACTCGAGTTCAACAAGAATTAGGTTCTAAGTATGAGGTTGTCTTGGGGATGCGTTACGGTACCCCTTCAATTGCGGAGCAGTTGAATCAGCTCAAGCATTGTGAATCCATTACTATTTTACCTTTATATCCGCAATACTCTTCAGCTGCTAGCGGCTCATCTATTGAAGAGGCACTGAAGATTATTAGTTCTTGGGACTTAATTCCGTCGATAAAGGTGATCCGTGATTTTTTTCAACACCCAGCTTATATCAAGGCACAAACTGAGTTGATTAAAGAACAAGTTAACGAATATGAACATATTCTTTTTAGCTATCATGGCCTTCCTGAACGCCAAATTACTAAAAATAACTGCAAATCAATCTGTATTGATACCTGCCCAGTGATTTCAGAAATGAACCAAGGCTGTTATAAAGCCCAATGTCACCAAAGCAGTCGCTTATTAGCCAAAGAACTGCAATTATCAGAGCAGCAATACAGTACAGCATTCCAATCTCGATTAGGTAGAACCCCCTGGATAAAACCCTATACTGATGAAATGCTCAACCAACTTGCGGCTCAAGGAATTAAAAAATTAGTAATAGCATGCCCCTCTTTTGTCGCTGACTGTCTTGAAACATTAGAAGAGATCAGTATTCAGGCGAAACAACAATGGCTTGCTTTAGGTGGTACTCAATTAATTGTAGTGCCCTGTTTAAATGCTCACTCCCTATGGGTAAAAGCCATTGTAGATATCATTTGAGGAAATGTCGGGCCAGAGGCCCGACTTACGCTCACTGATTATGCAACAATGCCAGACAAACTGCGGGGTGTCGGCAGATGCGAACTCAGCAAACGGTTGCTTAAAACCCATTTTTCTTTAAAAATCACGATGCTTAGTTAATCCTCCGGTCTGAAATCAGCTACCTCTTGAACAGATACATTACCCACTACTCTACATCTAAATTTTCATGTACTATGGCGAAAATTGCACTTTTAAATTTATTTTTATCAGGAGGATTAGAGTGAAACGGATATTTATTTTATGGTTTTTTATAGTCACACAAGCAATTGGTGCCGTGTTTAGTCCAGAAGAAATAAGCAAATTAAAAACAAATTTTTTAGCAAACATTCATCCTAATGGTGCAATTGTCGCCTCCCCCTCACAACAAAATCCCAACTATTATTATGACTGGGTCCGTGATTCAGCCATTGCTATGAACCTAATTGAAACCTGGTATGAAGAAAATCACTCCTCAGCAAATAAGGAGCGCCTATTTCATTATGTTGCATGGACACGGATGATCCAGCATCAAAACTCCCCCCTTCCCGGACGAGATATTCTCGGGGAACCCAAATTCTATATTAACGGTTATCCCTTTGATGGTGCTTGGGGCAGACCACAAAATGATGGACCTGCAATAAGAGCAACTGCATTAATTCGTTTTGCCCAGCAATTATTAAATCAAAATGAAGTAGAGTACGTACAAACATATTTGTATAACAAAAGCATGAATCCACATGATATGAGCGTCATTAAGTTAGATTTGGAATACATAGCTCATCACTGGACGGATGAAAACTTTGACCTCTGGGAGGAGGTTTATGGCAATCATTTTTTCACCACTATGGTACAGCAAAAAGCTTTGCTTGATGGCGCCACACTGGCTCGCCGTATGGATGATGAACGTGCCGCTATTTATTATGAACAACAAGCGCGACTGATGGATTATCGTTTGTACCAGCATTTGGATCAAAAAAATCAGCTGATCCAAGCCACCCTTCCGCCTCATTTAGGCCCACAAAAAACTATGGAGTTAGATTCAGCAGTAATCTTGGGCATATTATTTAACCCTCAACGAGGGCTTTTAGCCCCTAATAGCATTTATGTGGAAAAAACCATTAATGCCTTACATACACAATTTAACCAAATGTTCCCTATCAACGAGAATAATTCAGGAGCTATTTTGTTCGGTCGTTATCCTGGGGATACTTATGATGGCTATCAAACCAACAGCCAAGGAAATCCCTGGTTTATTTTAACCGCAACCATGGCTGAGTATTATTACACTTTAGCGGATATGTTGCCCGCGAAACCAAACCAAAATGGGTTGATGAAAAAATACATTGACACAGGTGATGCCTATTTAGAACTTGTCAAAAAATATGCGCCTGATATGGATTTAGCTGAGCAAGTTAATTTAAATACTGGCGTTCAACAAGGAGCCAAATCACTAACGTGGAGCTATGTATCCGTTCTACATGCTCTTGAGTTAAGAAATAAGGTAACCGCTAAATTACAATAAAATCATCGAAGTACAGATATATCTCGTCAATATAACCTGGTTGCTCGCAACCAGGTTTTCCTTAAACAGCAATCAGTAACACAACCCAGCATTAGCGCAATATTCATCAATAAGGAGTTGTTTTTTAGTTTTCAGTTCAGGAAGTGCATTTTTCTGCTGTTCTTTTGTCCAAATATAAATGATATTTGGAAACCTCGCTTTTGACATGTGTATTTAATAAACCATATGGTTAAAAATAACCCCAACTTATTAGGGCTAGCCCAAAATAGTCCAATTTCATGACACTAATTGCTTGAATTTATTTTTCTTTAATTCGCAGCTGCACTAATTATCATGCCCTGAGTGGCCCCACTAAATCAGGAGAAAAAATAAGCCCAATGTGTTTATTTGACGACCACGCTTTACGAGACAATAATTATCTATATGGAAGCAGGCGAACAGGAGTATTGGTAATGGACATTATAGGACTAATAAGTAGTTTAATTGGTGGCGCTATTGGTGGTAATGCAACTGGTGCAGGATTAAAAAATTTAAGCCTCGGTACAATTGGTAATACAATTGCCGGGCTAGTCGGTGGAGCATTAGGTGGTTATATATTACAGGGAGTGCAACTCCTAAATAATCTAGGCATCGCGGATACAACTCTTGGTACTATTTTAGGTGACGCAGGTACCGGCCTGGTTAGTGGAGGTATTGTAACAGCTATAGTGGGTTTAATTAGAAATATGATGAGTAAATAGGCTGTTAATGACCTCTAGGGTAGAGGTATACGCCGGCTGGGCTAAAACAAAGCTCAGCCAGGGGCTAACGCTGAAACAGCTTTTGCCTCTCTATCGGTTTCATCTGCCCCCAACAAACGCAAGGGCTTCCCCGCCATCACATAGTTTTCTATTTGTTCCAAACTAATATTTTTGGTTTCAGGCATATAAAAATAACTATAAACAAACCCTAAAAAGCAAACAGCGCCATATAGAGCGAAAGTGAACTCAATGCCTAATGCGCTATGCAATAGTGGGAAACTAAAAATAACCACCGTATTAAACGTCCAGTTACTCATTGCCGATAATCCCATCCCGGCTCCGCGAACATGTAACGGGAAAATTTCTGCCATCGCAATATGTGGGATAGGGCCGACGCTGATTGCAAATGAGAAAATATATACGGTAAGGCAAATCATCGATAAATAAGGAAGCCATGCCACTTGGTTCAATGAAAACAGACTTAACGCGAGTAAACTTGCTCCTGTTCCGAGAAAACCTAAAAGTAAGAGCTTACGACGCCCAATTTTATCAACCCAGATAATTGCTAATAGAGTAACCAATAAATTAACCAGACCGATGCCAATAGTCGCCAATATTTGCCCTAAAGTACTACTTAATCCCAGATTCTTAAAAATTTCTGGTGCAAAATAAATAACTACATTGATCCCGCTTAACTGTTGCAAACAAAATAATAAAGTACCTAACAGGAGCACCGGCAAAAGAGGTTTCTTAAACAACAAGCGCCAACTTCCTTGTGTAGGCTCATGCATCAAGGTCGTCTCAATATCACGTAGTTCCTGTTCAATAAACTGATCTTTACGCAATTTTTTTAAGGCTTGGTTTGCCGCGTCGCGTCGCCCCACACTACATAACCACCGAGGGGATTCAGGCATAAATAAAATACCCATGCCCAAAACTAAAGCCGGAAGTGCGCTTGAAGCAAACATAATCCGCCAGGCTTGATTTTCCATCAATAAGTAATTCACTGAATAGGAACAAACAATCCCTACAGTCATTGCCAATTGATAAATAGCAACTACAGCACCTCGTTTGTTTAAAGGTGCGGTTTCTGCTAAGTATAGAGGCGCCATTACGGAGGCAACCCCAATTGCCAAGCCCAGAATTAATCGCGACACCTCCAACATCATAATTGAATCGGCAAAGCCGGCACCAAGTGCCCCACAAAAAAATAAGCCGCCCGAAAAAGACAATAAAGTACGCCGTCCGAAACGCTTAACCCCCCTTGAAGCCAGAACTATCCCAATCAGGATGGAACCCACCAATGCTCCAAAAGGCAAAGCAGCTGCCATCACGCCAATATCAGTTGCCGCTAATGCAAAATGATTTTTGACTAGTTCTAAAGAACCCGCAATAATTCCCTCATCATAACCAAATAAGAAACCTGCGACTGAACCAATAACTGCCACCATCCAAGTCATTATTCCTCCTTGAATCTTAACTCTTAATGTAATAGACCAGGTCTAGCCCCAACCACGTATTCCTTGTCGTGTAGAAAAACATAATTCAGTTATTAATGACCAATCATTTTTCTTAATCGCCTCATCCGGGACGATCCACGAGCCACCAACACAGGTCACATTAGGTAATGCCAAGAAATCGGCAAAATTTGACTCATTAATCCCACCGGTTGCACAAAACCGTGCTTGTGGAAAAGGTCCATAAAATGAGCGCAACATAGGGATCCCACCAGCAGCAACCGCAGGAAAAAACTTAAAGTGGGTATAGCCTAAAGCCAGTCCTTCCATAAGTTCGGAAACACTTGTCACTCCGGGAATAAACGGAATATTGCTGTTAAGCCCTGCTCTTAATAAATCTTGAGTAGAACCAGGACTAAAGGCAAATTTCGCCCCCATTTCCACAGCCTGTTCTAGGTGTTCCGGTGTAACTATAGTGCCTACACCAATTAGCGCCTCTGGAAAGGTCTGCACTAATAAACGCACAGCCTCAAGAGCTATTGGTGTTCTTAAGGTGATTTCCAGGGCATTCACTCCCCCAGCAAATAATGCAGTGGCTAAAGGGATAGCCTGCTCGATCTCTTTAATTTGAATCACCGGAATTACCGGTGAAGAACAAAACACTGTATCTGCTGGCACAAGCCAATTAGAAAATGACATCTAGGTCTCCTTTTCGTACCCGTTCAATCTGATCTAGCAAACGCTGCTTCAAATGTACTGCAGCTCCTAATATCCCAGGCTGTTTTGCAGTAATTACATAAGTAGGAATTTGCGCATTAAAACTACTGAATCGTCCTTTTTCTTCAAACCGAATCCTAAAATCACTATGATTCAATAATGGAAGTAAACGAGGAACAATACCGCCAGCGATATAAACACCACCAAAAGCTGCGAAGATTAATGCCAAATCGCCAGCATAAGCACCTAAAATGGCTAAAAATTGCGCCACCGTAGCCTCAGCAACTACCGACTCCCCTGCTAAGGCTAAAGCAACTACTTGTGCAGCCGACAAGGGCGTTTCATCCTGTTGATGAAACGCTGCCAGTGCACGATATAAATTCTCTAATCCTTGCCCTGATAATAAGCGCTCATAAGAAACATGGCCATATATTTTATTGAGGTAGCAGGCAATAAACCATTCTTGCTCTGTTTTTGCTCCCCAACTGACATGGCCACCCTCACCTCCATAAGCAATATAACCCGATTTTTGGGGAGTTAAATAAGCAACGCCCAATCCAGTTCCGGCCCCAAGAACTACACGCGTTTTATTTTTATCCGCAACGCCCTTGCCAAATTGCACTAACTCGGATTCAGACAATGCGGGAAGACTCATGGCGATGGCATTAAAATCATTTAATACTGTAAGCTCAGATAAACCCAACTTTTGTTGCAACTCTTTAATTGAAAATTGCCAATGAGCATTCGTCATACAAACCTCATCACCTAATACAGGACAGGCAATTGCAATAGCTACTTGGGTAATATGTTCTAATCCATGTTTGCGTTGATACGCCAATAATACAGATTCAAAACTGCGGTATTCAACACAGGAATAAATTTCAATTGTATCGATAACCAGGGTATCTAAACGTACACGACTAAAACGGGCAAAGGTTCCACCAATATCCGCTACGATCGCATATAAGCTAAACTCATCAAGCCTCATAAGCTGACTCTCTTCCCTGAAATAGACTACAAGCCCCCTGCTCTGCGCCAGTAAACTGGGTACGTAAGCTGCCAAATAATTCTCGCCCTGTGCCATAATAAAGACCATCAGAACTCATTACAGCAGCCCGGCGTAAACTTAATTCATCCTCGCTAACAAGCAATTCTAACTGGCCTTGTTCTCCATCAATAATAATCATATCCCCCGTTTCAACTCGGGCCAACACGCCATTATCTAAAGCCTCAGGGGTCACATGAATTGCGGCGGGAACCTTACCCGAAGCCCCCGACATACGTCCATCAGTAACTAAAGCGACTTGATATCCTTTATCCATCAATACACCCAATTTCGGTGTTAACTGATGCAGTTCGGGCATGCCACAGGCTTTAGGCCCTTGAAAGCGTAAGACAACAACACAGTCTTTATTCAAAGCACCCTGTTTGAACAGTAATTCAAATTCCTCTTGGCTGGAACAAACCACCGCCGGCGCTTTAATTTTATCTTTCCCCTGAGCAAGACCAGAGGTTTTAATCACAGCGCGGCCAAGATTTCCACCCAATACTTGTAAACCGCCATGCGCTTTAAATGGTGTTGTACTTGCCGTTAACACCGCTTCATCTTTTGAAACATTGGGCCCATCAATCCAATGCAATTGCCCATTGTCTAAAATGGGTTGGCGAGTATAGCGCTCTAATCCATGCCCCATTACCGTATGCACATCTGCATGCAACAATTGAGCATCCAATAAGGTGCGAATAAAATAAGCCAAACCACCGGCGCGTTGAAACTGGTTCACATCTGCAGAACCATTAGGATAAATTTTCGCAATTAATGGCGTTACTGCCGATAGTTGGGCAAAATCATCCCAATTAACGGTATAACCGGCCATCGCAGCAATAGCAATTAAATGCATGGTATGATTCGTCGAGCCCCCGGATGCTAATAGCGCAACAATCCCATTCACGATATTTTTGACATCCATTAGCTGGCCAATTGGCAAATACTGCTCCCCTAAATCAGTAAACGCCAACACTTGCTGTGCTGCTGCTTGCGTTAAGGCGTCACGTAATGGGGTTCCTGGATTAATGAAAGATGAGCCAGGAAGTTGTATTCCCATCACCTCAATCACTAATTGATTTGAGTTCGCTGTTCCATAAAAAGTACAGGTTCCCGGAGAATGATAGGAAGCAGATTCAGCTTCCAACAAAGCCGCTTTGTCTACTTTCCCTTCGGCATATAATTGACGAACTCGCGCTTTTTCTTGATTCGAAATGCCTGATGGCATTGGTCCGGCAGGAACAAAAATAAACGGTAAATGGCCGAAACTTAAAGCAGCCATTAATAATCCTGGGACAATTTTATCGCAAATTCCCAACATTAGGCCGCCATCAAACATATTATGCGATAAGGCTATTGCCGTAGACATGGCAATCACATCTCGACTTAACAAACTCAACTCCATTCCTGGCTGACCTTGGGTAATCCCATCACACATTGCCGGAACACCACCAGCAAATTGAACAACACCGCCAGCAGCTGCAATTGCTTCTTTAATCAAATCAGGATAACTCACATAGGGTTGATGTGCGGAGAGCATCTCATTATAGGCAGAAACAATGGCGATATTTGCTTTGTTCACTCCCGTCAAATTGGCTTTGTCTTTCAGCGCACAGGCAGCAAAACCATGTGCTAAATTGCCACAATGCAACATTGTTCGTTGTGGACCACGAATGCGAGCCTTTTCCATCTGCTCTAAGTAGAACGCACGACTACGTGTACTGCGTTCACGAATGCGGGCTGTAACTTGGTCAACTACTGGGTGCATTTTAATTCCTTATGGTGCATACATCACCTGTACATCAGCTTGGGGGCTATTTAAAAAGGCGCTAATTGGCATGATCATGGGATCAGATTGGGCCATTGCTTGATGCAATACGGCTAATTTATTTTGCCCTTTTAAATGTAAAAATATAACTCGACTGTCCAATAATCTTCTTTTTGATAGGCTAACACGTTGGTGAGCTGTGGTTTTTGGATTTACAAAAAGTACCGCAGGAGCATTCTCATCAAGACCTAAGTTTAATTCGTCAGCACTTGGAAATAAGGATGCAGTATGCCCATCATCCCCCATCCCCAAAATGACTACATCAAAAGAGGGTAAAGCAGAAATCTCTTGCTCCACATGGTGTAAATCAGGATCGGTTTCAGAATATAAACTTACAAAGCGAGCAGCCTTTGCCTCATGCTGCAACAGCAATTGTCTAAGCATGCGCTCATTACTATTATCATCATTAAGTGGCACACACCGCTCATCCGCCAAAGTAATAGTCACTTTATCCCAAGGTAATTCAACTTTTGCTAATGCCTGAAACAAATCAGCTGGGGTCTTTCCGCCAGAAACGACTAAATAAGCATGCCCTCTTTGTGTGATTGCATCAAGCAAGAGGCGCTTTAATTGAAACACTAAATCGCTAACTAATAAATCTGCATCGCCGAAACTATGTAACTGCATTTTGTTCCCCCCATACATGTGCTCTGCCATTGTATAAGCGAATCACCTCTAAAGGTCCCCAAGTTCCGGAGGGGTAAGTATACAATGGAATAGACTGTCTTTCCCATGCCTGTTTAATGTTATCGATCCATTTCCAAGCTTGCTCCACCTCTTCTCGGCTGACAAATAGGTATTGATTCCCTAACATCACCTCCAATAACAAACGTTCATAGGCATCAGCAATACGTTGGGTGTTAAAATTTAAATCTAACTTACTGTCACGTAGTTGCATGCTGTCACTAAGCCCAGGAACTTTGTTCATCATCCGCACTTCAACCCCTTCATCAGGCTGTAAACGGATAATCAATCGGTTTGGCGATAATTCTTGTTTTAATTGTTTAAAAATATTGTACGGTTGCTGCTTAAAATAGATTACGACTTCACTTTGTTTTTTAGGCAATCGTTTTCCAGTAAGTAAATAAAATGGAACCCCAGACCAACGCCAGTTATCAATAAACGCCTTAATAGCAACAAAAGTTTCTGTTTTGGAGTTTTTATAGGCTCCGTCCTCATCCAAATAGCCAGGTACCTTTTGCCCCTTAATGGTATTGCTAATGTATTGAGCACGTATTGTTTGATCATGGACGTGCGCTTCATTAATAAAACGCAAACTTTTTAGTACCTTTAATTTTTCACTGCGGATGCAGTCCGCAGACAGGCTCATTGGTGGCTCCATCGCCACCAACGCCACTATTTGCAATAAGTGATTCTGGAGCATATCACGCATTTGCCCCGACTTGTCATAATAAGACCAACGCCCTTCCACGCCAACTTCTTCAGCAACAGATATTTCAACTTTTTCAATCATGCTTTGATCCCAGTTTGATGAAAAAATGACGTTAGCAAAGCGAAGTACTAAAAGATTTAAAACTGTTTCCTTGCCTAGGTAATGATCAATACGATAGATTTGATCTTCAGCAAAGAAATGAGCGACCTGATCATTGATAACAATTGAAGAAGGCAAATCATGGCCAATTGGTTTTTCTAAAACCACTCGTGAGGGTTGATTCGTCAAGCCAATGGTAGACAATCCCTGGCACGTTTGTGCATATAATGAAGGAGGGATTGCAAAATAAGAGATGGCAACTCGTTCTGCAGGCCGGACATAGTCCGTTAATTTGAAATAATCCTCTGGTTTTGCCATATCTAGATGGCAATAAATTAGTCTTCGTGTAAGGCGAGTCCAGGCCTCATCATCCAAATGCTCATGAGTGAAAAGTTCAATCTTTCCCTGCATAAGTTGAATGAAATCTGCTAAAGCAAAATCCTCACGCGCGCACCCAATAATCCGAGTATCAGGATGTAGCAGTTGTGCACATTCCAGTTGATATAATGCGGGGAATAATTTACGACAGGATAAATCGCCTAAGGCACCAAATATTATTAAATCACAAGGATACTTCGCGACTACATCTTCAATCATAGGTCATCCCACATTAGGCCGAATTCAAGTGAAATCAATACTAAATTGAAAGAGAACGCAGATCAACCAAATTCCAATTGCTACATTGCAAAACTAGGGTTTTATGCTATATCAAAATAATAGAACTGGTGTACTTTTCTCTAATTTAAAAAAAACAGGAGAACTACATGCTTAACAGACGATTTTCTGAACGACTAAATAAAGAGCTCGATAATATTGGCGCTCCTGTGTCCACTCATGAACGAATTGAAGTGTTATCCAAATTAATCAAAATTCCCAAGTTCAAAGCAGAGGCTCTACTCAATGGCGCAACAAATCCTGATGCTGCAATATTAGATAGCTTGGCCAAAGAGTTCGAAGTCAGTGCCGATTGGCTTGTTGGAAAGGATGAATCGTCCCATTGAAAGCCCAAATTCTTGCTATACTGTAGGTAAGATTTGTTGCGGAGTGCTTACAATATGGGCATATATGGCGCGAGTAAAGACGATCTTTTCAAACAGATAGGAAAGTATAGCGCGTACCCTGCGGAGTCGTGCTTAAGTAAAAAAGGCCAAGAAGAGTTGTGTCACGGGGTTCAAAAGTATAAAAACGCTCATCGCAGCCAAGTATCTGCTTATAAAAAAGAGCATAATATAGTAGAGCGCGCGGATGGCCTAGATGACCCACTTTTTTTTAGAAAACAACTCATCGAGTACATTGAAAAACATCCACTTCCTAAGTTCACGCCTGGCATCCCAGATAATAGAGCAACCGATCCGGAAAGTGCCACCATTAAAATGGCAGCATTGTTGGGAGAAGAAGGGGTTAAACTGTATAAATTGGCCTTAGAAGAAGAAATGAACAGCAAAGAATTCCGCTATGCGGTGGCAGAAGCGTCAACAACACATTACGACGGACCTAAATGGAAAAAAGAACGCCCGGTTGTAATTGTTGCAGGGCCTTCTGGTTGTGGAAAATCGCATGCGGCCCAAAATGCGGTAAAAACTGCCAATCGTTTTTTACCTACGGATGATCAGGATATGAGCGGTAATAATGTTATCGCCGCCGATGGTGGTATTGTTCGCGAAGTATCACAAATGCGCAAACTGTTGGTGCAAGTAGCGCTTAACCAAGGGTACACAGGTATTGAGGATTTACATAGTAAAAGTAAAGCTTTAGAAAAAACAAAACACTATGTGCAAGCCGCAGGCTTCGCTACTCCAGATATTGGTGTCGTTATTCCTGAAACATTTTCAAAATGGCTTATTCCACTAAATCCTGTAAGAAGCCTGATGAAACGAATTGATGCGCTTGTAAATACCAAACAAATTTTTGCTCGCGTGGAAGGAGAAGACGCGGAAACATTTAAAGAAACGGTTGCATTTATGGGCTCTCGCAGAGCCTGGAAAACTAAAAATTTTGATGAACAAGTAGCGATAGATCTAAATATATCAAAAGACGATATCTGCGAATCGAAAGCATATGGTGCGAACGGATTTGCCGCAGGAAAATCCGGCTCAAAAAGTGCCGAAAATTGGTTTAATAAGTATAGTAAAGATAAGTTAAGCATGGTGATAACCAATGATTTGATTCTGTTAAAGCCAGATCCCAACAATCAGAAAGGTCCCTGGCTTCCTGCAGCCAAAAACGATGAAGGAACACAGCTTATATCTAAGTCAGTGTATGATAAATGGCTCGATATCCCCGAGGGCCCGAAGAAACCCGCAATGCTGGACTATTATAAGACCCATGTGAAAGCTCTTATCATTACCTCAGCTCAAGTCGATTTTGCCATTGCACAAAAACAAATTGTTAAGCGCCTGGCAGTAACCGAGGCCAAACTAGAAAAGGAAATGAACAAAGAAAATCCAAACCCAGACCGAGTTGCCCAGCTCATCAACCGTCAAGCACTTTTGACAGAAGTAGCGAATTTCAACCCCAGGAACTTAGATAACCATGAGGCAATCGCGCACTTAAAGCACAAAACCCAAGAAGCAATGGATGATTTAAAAGTCGCAAAATCCTCATCACGTCTATCAGTCAGTTGGTCAATTAAAGCATTTGATAAGGTGTTAACTAGTCTTGAGAAAGTTGGGCAAGAGTTACAAACACATAATCCTGCCACAGAAACAGAACAAGCCAATTGCCATAATAGTCGTTCACTACGATGTCGATTGCAAAGCATAAAGGCTGAGCTAGATGGCAATGAACACGGTGATATAGAAGAGGATCGTGCGCGTATCATCGCGACAAAATAACCTAATCAAGTCTTAGAGAGGAAAGATAGCCCGTATTAGCACAGCATAATACGGGAACTCAGCCTGATTCACAAACCAATCCCGTTTACGCTGTATGCCTTAAGTTAAAACAAATTAACCATGAAAACGATGGCTCAAATTCATTGGTTTGGCATGTTTTTCAATATACTCGATAACTTTTCCGGCAATATTGACTCCTGTAGCCTTCTCAACTCCCTCCAAGCCTGGTGACGAGTTGATTTCTAAAACTAATGGGCCATGATTAGAGCGAATTAAATCCACACCAGCAACCTTCAAGCCCATTGTTTTCGCCGCACTTACCGCAATAGCACGTTCTTGAGGGGTAAGTTTTACCTTAACCGCACTTCCACCTTGATGTACATTGGCACGAAACTCACCCTCTTTGGCTTGGCGTTTAATCGAACCGACTACCTTTTCACCAACCACAAAACAGCGAATATCCGTACCTCGAGATTCCTCAATAAACTCTTGTACTAAAATATTGGCATGCATTTCCTTAAATGCGTTAATAATGCTCACGGCCGATTGATGGCTATCGGCTAAAATCACGCCTTTCCCCTGAGTTCCCTCCAATAACTTAATGACCAAAGGAGCTCCGCCAACCATGCGAATTAAATCTTCAGTATCATCAGGAGATTGCGCAAAACTGGTTAGCGGCATAGGAATGCCTTTTCGCGCCAATAACTGTAATGAACGAAATTTATCCCGTGAACGCGAGATGGCAATAGATTCATTAACTGTATACATGCCCATAGTTTCCAAATGGCGTAGAACAGCCGTGCCATAGTAAGTCATCGATGCACCAATTCTAGGAATGACCGCATCAAAATGAGGCAAAGGAGCGCCACCGCGATAATGGACTTTAGGGCAAGATGCAGCCACATTCATATAGCAATATAAAGGATTAATAATCTTAATCTCATGGCCAGCAGCTTCCCCTTCTGCTTTTAAGCGCTTATGTGAATACAACTGTGGGTTCGTGGCCAAAATTGCAATTTTCATGAATATGCTGTTCCTCAATTATTTTTATTATTTTATGCTTTATGAGTATATCTAAAGCCTAGCCTATAATTTGAAAAATCTCCTCCCGCCTAAACGCGTAGAAAAGATCATCCAAGCAGCTTTTAATTGCCCTCCTTGCCGTGCGAATAGCAACCTCCCCAGCCGCGAGCGTCGGGGAAAACTCTAAACCGAATTTACTTCCTTGCCATAATAAAGCGCTTAGTTAATTGGTTATTTAAGAAACCAATTGCATGTAATCTTTTGCTAATAAATCAGCACGATGTGGTGTGGTAAAAAATGCGTTTAATTCCCCTTGAGGGTTAAATAACATCAAAGCCCCACTGTGTTGCATGTCGTAATTTTTAGGATCCGAAGTATCTTTTTCCATAATTTTGGCATAAGCAATTCCCATTTCTCGGGTCATTGCCTTAATCGATACTTCATCTCCTCGTGCTCCATAAAAATCAGGATGAAACGAAGAAACATAGCTACCTAATTTTTCTTGATTATCACGCTCTGGATCAATTGAAATCATGACCACGCGAGGTAAATCTTTCACTCCTTTGTCTTCAAGGATACGATACATTTTACCTAACTCAGCTAAAGTAGTAGGGCAAATGTAACCGCAATTAGTGAAACCAAAAAACAACACGGTCCATTTTCCTTGCAAGCTTGCGTTATCAAAGGCTTTTTGATCCGTCCCAGTCAAACTAAATTGATTAACCGTTCTTGGGTTTTCTAAATAAGTCCCATGAAAATTGGCAACATCGATTTTTTTCTTAAAGTTCATATGCTGTCCGACAAAAATACCGGAAAACAATCCTGCCAACGCCAATAAAATAACCACCGTAAAGGTAATGCCCTTAGCTTTTAAATTCATTCTCATCCCCTACAAATAGTGATCCACTAATAAAAATACGAACAATAACATTAAATACACAATCGAAAATCGGAACGTTTGCATCGCCACTACAGGCTTGTCCGTACGATATAATTTATGCGCCCAAAATAAGAACCGGGCTCCAAGCGCTAAAGCCCCTGCTAAATAAAACAGGCCACTCATACCCACTACAAAGGGTAAAATACTTACGACTAAAAGTAAGATGGTATATAAGTAAACATTTAACTTGGTAAATTGAATCCCATGAGTTACTGGCAGCATGGGAATTTCTGCATTCTGATATTCTTCATGTCGATAAATTGCCAAAGCCCAAAAATGCGGTGGGGTCCAGGTAAAAATAATCAATACCAACAATAAAGCCTGAGGATCTAACTGATTGGTTACCGCAGTCCATCCTAATAAAGGAGGCGCTGCCCCAGCCAACCCACCAATAACAATATTTTGTGGGGTAGCTCGTTTTAAATAACCAGTATAAACACCGGCATAACCAATCAAGGTGATAAAAGTTAGTAAGGCGGTTAATTTATTGACAAACACGGCAAGAACAGTCAGACCTCCCACCCCCATGATTAAAGCAAACCAAGCGGCTTGGCGAACAGAAACGCGTCCATGTGCAACAGGACGTTTTTTAGTTCGTGCCATAATGGCATCAATGCGTCGATCAACCAAATGATTAATTGCAGCAGCACTTCCTGCGCATAAGCCAATGCCCACTAAGGCGTTTAGCAATAAAGAGCAACTAACCCAGCCAGGTGCCGCTAGATACATACCAACAAGAACAGTGAGCAACATCAACATCACTACACGTGGTTTACATAGTTCTACGTAATCGCGCCAAGCGACTGGTATTTGTATTGTTTGATCTGTCTGCATTATTCCTGCCCTTTACGTGTCAAATGAAGTGAGCTAAATACTGTTGCCAATAAAAGCGCTGCAACACCATTATGGGCAACTGCTACAGTAATTGGCAGCAAATAAACCACATTCAAAATTCCTAAGGTAAACTGAACTAAAACCAGTACAAACATAGCTAAGGCAGCACCTTTTAAATACTTAAAACGAGCTTTAAGCATAATTAACGCCGCGAGCGTTAATACATAAACGGCAGTCACGACAGCACCAATACGGTGAATAAATTGAATCGTGACGCGAACCTCATGATCTAATAATCCACCTTGATAATTCGCCCCAACTGGAGAAAATAAATTAAATCCTTGGGCAAAATGCAGCTCAGGTAGCCAAACCCCATTACATAGAGGGAAACCAATACAGGAAATGCCCGCATAGTTTGAACTAACCCAACCACCGAGTGCGATTTGGAAAAATACAATAATAACTGCCAAACGCAGCCAAGGCCGCCACTGCGGCAAATCCTCTCCTTTTAAGGAGCTCACCTGAAAACGCAAACGGCTCAAGCAGGCAACAATCAGCATCCCGCCTAAAAGGTGTCCCATTACCACAACCGGCAATAATTTTAAGGTTACCGTCCACATCCCTAATGCAGCTTGAAACACAACGAGAATCAACAAAGCAGCGGGCAAATGCCAAGGTAAATTAAAGCCTTGTAAACGCTTACGCAGCATTGAAAAGCCAATGAAAAAAATTAACAGACCTAAAGTCCCGGCGGCATAGCGGTGAAACATTTCCGTCCACGCTTTTCTTGATTCAATAGGAATCTGTGGATAGGTCGTTTGCGCCTCTTGCAAACTCGACTGGGCACTTGGCAGCACCATTCGTCCATAACATCCAGGCCAATCTGGACAGCCTAAACCCGCATCAGTTAACCGCGTATATGCACCAAGCATCACCACGAGCAACGATAAAAGTACTGCAGTAGTTACTGCAACGCGTAATAATTTATTTTGCATTCAATTAACCATTCTTTTCTGTTGTGTTGAGTAATAATTTCAAATCTTTATACACATCATCCGGTTTAACCAATGATGCATAACTGAGAATTAAATAATTATTGGGATCAGCTAAAAATATCTTGGTTTCAGAGAGTAAATCTTCATGCTCACTCGCCTCGGCAGCAGACAATTGTATCACTTGAAACTGCATTTCTTTTAACGCAGATTGTTCCTCAGCTGATAAGGTGGGGGCTTTATCGCCAAGTACAAGTACTTGATCAACCTGATACAACTTACGTCCCAAAGCCAAACGTACTTTAGCTAAAGTCTCTAATTGATTCTTACAGGCAGAATCACACGCATCAGGCGTCCAAAATACAATACGCCATTTTTTTTCACCCTCTAGGGCCTTTAAAACAACTGGAGGATTCAGCAAAGTTCCCTTATTCACTCGGGTAGAGCCTAACCAACTAGGATGCTGATAAAAAACATAAGCCGCAATGCCAGGGGCTGCGAACATAATAATTAGTAGTAATACAACATAATATTTATTGGACTGTGTCTTCATTTCTTTTCTTCAGATTCAATGCTACAAATATAATTAAGATAACCGAAGCCATAGCAAACCACTGCAATGCATAAGCCAAATGTCGCTGCGGAGGCATGGATACCGTTGCCCATTCTCGTACAAATCCATGTGTATCTTGCTTGTCGAGGCGAATAATAAACGGATAGACTGATTTTTGCAAAAGTTGACTTAACAATTGTTCGTCTAAACGCTCAAGAATTACGACGCGATTCTCCTTTTTTTCATAATCCTGCCCCAAAACCCACTGACCTTTACTCGGAAAATAAGTCGTTCCTTGCACTTGAATTAAATTCTTAGGCGCAGTAATTTTTGGAAAAATACGCCGGGTCATATCGCCTGGAATCCACCCTCGGTCGATTATCACAACAGAACCATCTGCAAGTTCTAATGGGGATAAAACATGGTAACCAAACTGATGTTGGTGATGCTGGTTATCGAGGAGAAATACTTCTGGCAAATAACGCCCCGTTATTTTAATCGGTGTGTATTGTAATGGCAACTTTTGTTTTGAAGTCCATAATAATGGTTTTAGGTTCGCCTGCCTTTTTTCAGCGGCAAGCATTTGTTCTTTTTCTTCAGCACGATGAATTTGCCAAAATCCTAAACGCAGAAATAGCCCCACGGATAACAAGGTTAACAAAACCATTATCCAACTTGGGGTGAAACGAAATTTAAAAAAGGTTACACTAGGCATAGTTTATTAATTGCTCAAAAATTTTTCAGATTTGATCGGCAGTTCCGGGAGTATAACAAATGATCACTAAAATCATCATCATCTTTGCCATGATTATTATCGCAGGCTCGCTCGCTAGTGGCCTTGTTTTTTTACTTCGTGACTCAGGAAATACCAAGCGAACGGTAAAAGCCTTAACAATTAGGGTCGCCATCTCATTGAGTTTATTCATTTTTTTAATAATCGCTTTTAAACTAGGGTTAATTAGACCCCATGGTATTTAAAGTTAAAACTTAAGGAACTAACTATGCGCTTATTCTTTATTTGTTGTATTTTTTTCGCAAATTATGCCTGTGCAGATACGATTAGAAATTATATGGACATTGCCAATAATATTCCGCAAATGGAAATGAAAGCAGATCCTCAAGCTCAAGCTTGGGCGAGATCGGCGCGTCATGTGTTAATGATTACTAGCGAAAGTATTCAAGAAACCTTGATTCAAGCAAACGAAACAGCAAAAAGCCAAGGACACCCCATCTTTTGCCTGCCCCCGAGTGTGCAATTAAATCCACTGGCCTTAAATGATCTTATTCAGCAAACCTATAATGAGATTTCCAGCCAGCAAAGCGATAAGGATTCAATGACCGTCTCCCAAGTTGCCTGGTTGGGAATAACAAAGAAATATCCTTGCCAAACTAATGCCGCTAAAGCAGAAATGGATTTAGTCGCTGGCGCCTGGGGTGGTCAACAACAAGTACAACAGCCTACACAGCAACAACAAGCCACTCAACAGCCAGTCCAACAACAAGTTCAAGCAAACCAACTACAACAGGCATTGAATTAACAAAATAAACGTAGCACCTGTCTTGAATTTTAATTCAAGACAGGTGCTACATCAAAAGGATGTGCCAATGCTTAATTTAAACATTAAACTCTTCAAATGCTTCCAAAGCTTCAGCTGCGTACATTAAAGATGGGCCGCCCCCCATATATACTGCCATAGCTAAAGTTTCAAGAAGTTCTTCTCTTGAGGTTTGTAACTTAACTAAGGTTTGAGAGTGAAAACCAATGCAGCCCGGGCAATGATTAGCAACTGCCAACGCCATAGCAATCAGTTCCTTAGTTTTTTTATCTAATACCCCCTCTTTAGACGATGCTTGCGCTAAAGCAGAAAAACCTGCCATAACTTCTGGCATTTCTTTACGCATTTTTGCTAATTGAGTACTGATGTCTTTAGTAACTTGAGAAAATTTTCCTGACATGTGTAAAGCTCCTTTTTATATGGCCGATGAAAAACAGCAATTAATGTACCGTATTCCAGCCGTGAACAAAAGACTAAGAAGTAGCTCTATTTAAGGTTTCTTTCGCCAAGGTTAATCGGCGCTCAAGTGCGCCTAATTCTGCTTTCAACTGCAAAATTGCATTGGCGTTCTGCCCACGCATCATTTGCTCTAAAGCCTTTGTCATTGCCTGCTGCTGTTTTTCTAATGTCTGAATATCGGTTTCCAGAGTTTGTATCCATTGCTGCCTGGTACTTAAGCTTTTGATGCCAAATGAAGCATTATCATCTGGCTTATGATGACGGTTATGAATTTGACATAGAGCCACCAAGACATTTACTTTTTGCTGAATTCGCGTTGCCAGATAACAAGCACTATTCCCTTCTTGCTTAGTTAAGCTTTGAATGTCTGTTTTAATTTCAGCAATACATGCCGCTCCAGTTTGACTCTCTGAGCGGAATAAGCCGCGGGGTAGTTTATGACTTGAAAATGAATATCCTAACTCACCAACTTTCCATTCAAGTTCAGGTAGTCTTGCGGTGAGGGTTGTTAATAGCTTATTTTTTTCGATTGACATGTTATTGATGCCTGAATTGAGGATTCGCCCCTGGTCCAACACATGGAGTGCAGGGCCACAGCAGAACTCTATGTTGGGCCAAGAGCCCAACATATGCTGCGATCACTAACTAAAGACAGAGGGTCATTTAAATTAAACCGCTGGTTCCATATCGGGAGTTTTGGCCTGTAGCCAAGAACTGATAAACGGAGGAGAACACATCAGAAGTAAACCAAAAATTAAGGTACATTCATAACGTGCCAAGCTACCAACATCAATCCCGTCAGGAGGAATAAAGCTTACAGCTAAAGTAGCGCATACACCGATAATACCTACCCCAGCGACAAATAACATTCCAAACATACCGCCTGGAATTTTAAATGCACGAGGATGCTCAGGCTCAGATAAACGTAATTTAATCGCCGCGGCAAACATAATGAAGTACATCAACATATACAACTGGGCCGCTAATGCAGTTAACAACCAATAAGAACCATTAACGCTAGGCATAAATAAAAACAGACCTGATAGCAAGGTTACAATCGTTGCTTGAGTATATAACATCACAACAGGAGCACCATTCGCATTAGTCTTTTGGAATGCGCCCGGTAAATTACCATCTTCAGCAGCAACCAATAAGCCTGTAGTCGGAGCAATAATCCAATTACTCACCCCACCAAGGCCACCTAACACCAGCATAACTGCAACAATAGGCATCATCCAATGCATATGATAACTAGAGAAAAATGCTTCAAAAGCCTGCATAATTCCAGCAACTAAATTGATGTCATTTTGTGGTAATACAATAGCAATTGCTAAAGAACCGAGAATTAAGGTACTTAAAATAATTCCTACGGAATAGACCAAAACTTTAGGAAAGGCATTTTGGGGATTTTTCACATCATTTGCATGAACTGTTGCAATCTCAATACCGCAAAACGACATGATAATTGCCGTTAAAGATACCCACATCGATTGATCTGATAAATGAGGAACAATACTGGGTCCATCAAATTGCACTTGTAATGGATTTCCTTGAGCAATCCAAGCTACGCCCAAACCAATAATCAGGGACATAGGCAATAATAAACCTGCCAGTGAACACAGATTACTAAACAAAGCAGAAGAGCTCATACCGCGTAAATTAAGTAAGGTAGCACCCCAAAAACAACTCACAATGACCGACCAAAGGAAATATGGATTGCCGGTTAATGCTGGGTTGATTAAATAACCAATAGTGCCCGCTACAAACGATAGAATGGTCGGATACCAAATTACATTCTCAATCCACTGCAACCAAATGGCTAAAAAGCCCATCTTTTTACCAAAGGCCTGTTTAACCCAAATATAAATACCACCTTGCTTGGCCCATCCTGAAGCAAGTTCCGCGGAAACAAGAGCCGTAGGAATCAAGAAAAATAATGCACCTAAAACAAAGTAAAATATAAGTTGGCTACCAAATAAAGCAGTAGCAGGTAAATTACGGATGCTGTCTACAGAGCCAACCGTAATCATGGTTAAGCTAAAAATAGTTAGTGAGTGTTTTTTATTGCTCATCGCATTCCTTCGTTGCAGTGTTGGGCCCACAGAGGCTTTTATTATATAGTCCAAAGCTTAAGGAACCCTTAATAATAGCGTAATAAATACACAAAATTCTCTGTTATTAACCCAGAGCTATCCAAACAGAGCACGATAAATAGTTACCGCTGGGCTAAAATACCACGATTTAAACAGAAAATCTCTGCAATTTTGCCGTTCTTTATGAAAGAAACTGTTCCACAACGAACTATAATATGGCAAATGGGGCACTGGAGATTCTATTTGAATTTAAAAATACTGATAATTGCGGTATTCCTGTTTTAAGCCAGCACATTCCAGACTGGCAAAATATAATCTCTATGTGCTATAGTGACTATTTTTTTCGGGTACCACCACCATGTTTGACACCTTAACCGAACGCTTGACCCGCACGTTTAAAAATTTACGCGGACAGGGTCGCTTAACAGAAGAGAATGTACAAAGCGCCCTACGTGAAGTCAGACTCTCACTTATTGAAGCGGATGTTGCCTTACCAGTTATTAAAGAATTTATTGAACAGGTAAAACAAAAGGCACTTGGGCAAGAAGTTTTAAACGACTTAAACCCAGATCAAGCCTTTATTAAAATTGTCCATGATGAATTAATTCAAGTCATGGGTGGTGAACGTGCCGAGCTCAATTTCAAAACCCAACCCCCAGCAATATTTTTAATGGCTGGATTACAAGGCTCTGGTAAAACAACCAGCACAGCAAAACTTGCACGTTACCTAAAAGAGACTGAAAATAAGAAAGTTATGGTAGTCAGCGTCGACGTATACCGACCTGCTGCAATTCAACAGCTCAAAGTATTAGCTGAGCAAATTGATGTCGCGTTTTTCCCGGCGGAAGCCCATGAGCAACCATTAGCTATTGCACAAAAAGCCATTGATAGTGCGAAAAAGCAATATATGGATGTGCTACTTATTGATACCGCGGGCCGTTTACACATTGATGCGGAAATGATGGCCGAAATTAAAGGCCTACATCAAGCGATTAAACCAATAGAAACGCTATTTGTTGTGGATAGTATGACCGGCCAGGATGCAGCCAACACAGCAAAAGCATTTCATGAAGCCTTAGCATTAACTGGGGTTATTCTTACGAAAACGGATGGTGATGCGCGTGGTGGTGCTGCCCTATCCGTAAAACAAATTACAGGCCAATCCATCAAGTTTATCGGGAGTGGGGAAAAGATCGAGGCGCTAGAGCCATTCCACCCAGAGCGTGTCGCGTCAAGAATATTGGGGATGGGAGATATTCTTACGCTAATTGAAGAAGTAGAGCGTAAAGCAGACAAGCAAGCCAGTGAAAAATTAGCTAAAAAATTAAAGAAAGGTAAAAGCTTTGACTTGGAAGATTTCAAACAACAGCTATTACAAATGAATAATATGGGCGGCATTAGCGGTATGATGAGCAAACTACCCGGTGTAAGCCAAATGATGCCACAACAAGCAATGAAGCAAGTTAGCGACAAAGCAATGGCTCAAACAATTGCTATTATTAATTCGATGACGCCCAAAGAACGACGTATCCCTAAATTGATCGTGGGTTCACGCAAAAAGCGTATTGCTATGGGTTCAGGAACTCAAATTCAAGATGTTAATAAGCTATTAAAGCAATTTGAACAAATGCAGAAAATGATGAAGAAATTTACCAAACCCGGTGGCATGCAAAAAATGATGCGTGGTTTGGGGGGAATGGCTGGATTAAAGGGCATGTTCCCAGATGAGTTTAAGTAATTATTAAAGAATAATGTTAGAAAAATGAGCGCAGTACGATTTTTTTAAGATAATTCGTAAGAATTACTTCACATGCCGAGTTAATTTTCGTACAATACACGGCATTTTTACGTAACCACTCTAAAGTAGAGGAAAATAATGGTCGTTATACGTTTATCACGAGGTGGCGCGAAAAAGCGTCCGTTTTATCATTTAGTTGTTACTGATAGCCGCAAGCGTCGCGATGGTAGTTACATCGAGTCTATTGGTTACTTCAACCCAGTAGCACGCGGACAAGAAGTACGTATTCACATCGATGCAGAAAAATTAAGCCAATGGCAAAAAGTTGGTGCGCAATTATCTGATCGCGTAAGTGCTCTGGTAAAAGAATTTAACAAAAAAGATAAAGCTGCTTAATAATCGTGAGTAATCAGGAAAACTGGATAGTTGTTGGTCGTTTTGGACGCCCTCATGGTATTAAAGGCTTTGTTACGGTTCACTCCTTCACAGAGCCTCGCGATAATATCTTGAGGTACGAAGATTGGCATGCCTTTATTAATCATAAATGGCAACCAATTAAACTGCTTAATGCAGAAGTACAAACTAAGTCCATCATAGCCCAGATTGAAGGTTATCCTGAGCGAGAAACTGTAGCTCATCTGACTAATGTAGAGATAGCAGTTCAGCAAGCACAGCTTGAAGAACTGGACTCTGGCGAATATTACTGGCACCAGCTAATTGGTATGAATGTAGTGAACTCCAAAGGGGAATCCTTTGGTAAAGTTACTGAAATCATCCCAACAGGCTCTAATGATGTGTTAGTAGTGCAAGGTGAAAAAAGGCATTTAATCCCTTATTTACCTAGCCAATTCATATTAGATGTTAATCTCAGCCAGCAACTAATTACAGTTGATTGGGATCTGGATTTTTAAGTGGCTCTTCATCTTGGAGTTATCACTTTAATACCCGAAATACTAAATGCCATAAATTATGGCATTACGGGTAGAGCTATAGAGCAAGGCTTGGTTAAAATAGATCACTGGAATCCACGTGATTGGGCTTCACGGCCATATCGGCAAGTTGATGATAAACCCTACGGTGGTGGGCCAGGAATGGTCATGATGTATGAGCCCTTGCAAGCAGCAATTATGCAGGCCCGTAGTCAGATGCCTAGTCATTGCAAAACGATTTACCTTAGCCCGCAAGGAAAGGTGATTCGTCAGCACGACTTAAACCAAGTGGCAAATGACACACAACCCTTGCTGTTTATTGCAGGGCGATATGAAGGAATTGACGAGCGCATTCTTCAACATTATGTCGATGAAGAATGGTCTCTTGGAGATTTTGTTTTAAGTGGTGGTGAATTGGCCGCTACGGTATTTATCGATGCGATTATTCGTTTGATACCTGGCAGTTTGGGACACCTTGGTTCAGCAGAACAGGATTCATTTATGAATGGTTTGCTGGATTGCCCTCACTACACACGACCGGCAACAATTAACGGATTAGATGTTCCTCCTGTTTTACTAGGTGGAAATCATAAAGAAATCGAATTGTGGCGAAGAAAACAATCTCTCGGTAAAACCTGGCTTAAGCGACCAGATTTACTGGAAAAAATAGAATTAAATAATACAGACCAGCAATTGCTTGCTGAGTTTAAGTGCGAACACGGTATTTCCTAGCCACTGAACTAGGGAGACCAATTTGAGGAGTAGTCCATGACTAATATTATTGACCAACTTAATGCTGAGCAAATGCAGGGTAAAGAAATTCCTGAGTTTAGCCCAGGTGATACTGTTCTGGTTCAAGTGAAAGTAATTGAAGGAACCCGTGAGCGTTTACAGGCTTTTGAAGGTGTTGTAATTGCTAAGCGTAATCGTGGTTTGAACTCTGCGTTCACTGTACGTAAAATTTCTCACAACGTTGGTGTTGAGCGTGTATTCCAAACTTACAGCCCAATCGTTGACAGTATTACTGTAAAAAGACGTGGTGATGTACGTCGCGCTAAACTGTATTACCTACGTAACTTAGCAGGCCGTGCTGCACGTATCAAAGAAAAATTAGCAACTAAAAAAGCTGATTAATTTGCTCTGCATCTCTTTCTTAGGAGAGAGATGCAAGTATCTCACTTGTCTGCACACGTGCATCAAATGAGGTGGTTGTATGATAAAAATTAATCTGGCAACTAATCTTATTATCTCTATTTTTCCTACCCCCTGGGGTAAGCTCGCCGTTGAATTTGATGAGCACTTTGTTTATCGCTCTTTTTTCACTATAGACTCAGGCCCATCGATCAAACACCCCATATCTGATTTAATTCAACACGAGTTAACTTCTTATATTACAAATCCAAATCATCGCTTTCAATTACAACTAAAACCGCAAGGCAGTGCCTATCTACAAAAAGTATTAAATGCTTTATTAGTTATTCCTATTGGGCGGACAGTTACTTATGGTGAGCTGGCATTAACATTACAAAGCAGCCCTAGAGCCGTAGGCCAAGCCTGTAAGCGCAATCCCTTGACGCTATTCATCCCCTGCCATCGAGTTGTTGGTAAACATAGTTTAGGTGGATATATGGGAAGTCCTGATGCGCTGCATTATAAAGACGCGCTATTGGCTCATGAAATGGCGCTAAAGCGGTAAAATTGTTGGATGCCCCATATTGGCCCAACACGAGGCATCCCGCCACACCAAAGCTCACGCGGACCATAGACCCAAGCTACGAGCCAAGGTCGACTCAAGTAGCAACTCACTTCGTCCGCGGCATCGCTTCAGCCGTATCCTCCACCACCGGTCCGGGGATTATTTTAGTAAAAAAGAAGGCACAATATGTAAAAAAAGTCTTGGATACCTGCATCAGAAATGTAGGTGGGGCAATCTTATCCAAATACTTTTCCTCCCACTTCTTGGGCTGGGCTTTGCGCAGCAACGTCACATAATTATTTATTTCAGATAATGCTTTATCTCCCAACTCAGTCTGCCCCTTTAAATAAGACAAAAATGCTTCTACCACTCCCAAGCGCGTATAACACAAACCATTTCCCTTATCTTTGTCCTCTTCGCAATAAAGTTTATCCTTATATTCGCTCACAGCATGCAATACAAAGTTAATATCGTAGATTTTTTTACAAGAAATAAGTACTTCAGACTCGTTAATCAAGGAAGTCCGTTTTAAAAAATCATGGCGAACTAAACTGGTACTTTCGTTAAACAGCTCAGGACCTCTGTCTCCAATTCTCGTTTTTTCATCCATAAATTTATTAATCTCACGCTCATTTAATCCTATGGGAAAAGTTGTGCCATCTAAATTAAGCGTGTGGAAAGCCATACATGAAAAGAGCGCCGTAGCGGTAGTCATTAATTGAAACATTAACACACCAGAATGCAACAGCGTAGTTAACTCGGAAATAGCATAGAGGATAGCCATATGCTCGATATCTTCATCACGAAAACCATAACTTAGCCATTCAAAAACCAGACAATCCATAAGGCCATCGCCACTTAAGGGCGCATCAGGCCTCCCATATTTATGGGCAACAAAGTTAGGCCACTCTAAAAAGAGAAGGAAATCTCGCTCACGCAGAGCCATAAGATATTCAGAACTGGATGAAAGCATAACAATCCTTGCATGCAAACAACAAATTTTTTAAGATTATTATCCTATACTTAAAAAAAATAAATATATACATTCCTGAAGGTGCATAATGAGAAAAAACTATTTGTTCCTAATCGCGTTATCACTTTTGCCGCTCCATGCTGCATTTGCAAACTGCGATTTAACCAAATTTCGCTGGGAATGTGACATACCCGTCCAAGTCGCACCAAGACCTTATGCTCATTCATTAGTCTATTGCAATAACTCATACGGCTACATCACCAAAGAGCAATATGATATGTTAACTCGCTATCAACGTGCAAATGTAAACATGGTCTTAGACATTAATGGTGAATATATAGACAGTCCTTGTATCCCTACAGAAAGAGAGTAAAATGAAAAAAAAGAATCTCCTTTTCCCGTTGTATGATTATCGAATTAGATGGCATTTCTATTGAAGTCTTAAGAAAGCCCGTAAAAAATATGAATCTGCGTATTTACCCCCCAGATGGTTTAGTCCGAGTCAGCGCCCCACTAAAATACAGTGAGCGCTTAATCCGTAAAACACTGGAAGAAAAAAAAGCATGGATTCATGAACATCGTGAACGTATTCGTAGTCGTGCACCGTTAGAGCCTCTCCCCTTACAAACGGGTACACCAATACCTTTTATGGGCAAGAATTATTTATTAATAATTGAAGAGCATCATGGTCCAAATCATGTGCAACTCCAAGATGAGCTCATCCATTGTTATACCCAAACAGGTAGTTCACCAGTGCAAGTACAAACTCTTCTTGATACCTGGTACAAACGCCAAATGGAACTGTTGCTACCGAAACTTATTCTACATTGGGAATCAATTGTTGGTGTCAAAATCAACGAGTGGGGCATAAAAAAAATGAAAACCCGCTGGGGCTCCTGTAATCCTCATGCAGCACGAATTTGGTTAAACCTGAATCTTATTAAAAAGCCGCAGATTTGTTTAGAATATGTATTGGTCCACGAATTGGTACATATCCTGGAGCCCAGCCATAACAAACGATTTTATGGATTCATGAGCCAATTCATGCCGCAGTGGCGAGAACACCAACATCTTCTTGAAGGACGCTAATGCTACAAAATACCGAGCTTCTTATTGATAATCTTTGCAATCAAGGATTTCATCTCCTCGATGGATTCTTATCCCAGGAATATTATTTTTCGCTTCGGACCACCGCGAAACATCTCTATGAACAAGGTTTATTTCGAAGTGCTAAAATTGGTATTAATATTAGTTCGCAGCAAAATAATACCATCCGCACAGATGAAATTTTGTGGCTAGAAACCAATAACCAAGATCCTGCAATACAATTTTTTGTAAATCAAATTTACCAACTATGCCAAATTCTCAATCAAAATCTATTTCTTGGTTTACATGAATTTGAGACACACTTTGCAAGTTACCAACCCGGTACTTTTTACAAAAAACATGTCGATCAATTTGCAGCACAAAAAACCAGAAAAGTATCCTTTGTTTATTATCTAAATGAAGACTGGCAAGATGAGTACGGTGGCCAATTAAAACTTTATGACACTAATGACCATCTACTTGAACGTGTTAACCCCCAAGGAAATCGGCTCATTTGTTTTAATAGCGAATTACCTCACGAAGTTATAACTACCCATCAAACCCGATATAGCATTACAGGTTGGATGAAAACAAGACCAATCAATCATGCTCAGTAAACGGAACAGGCTTTATTGACCACACCAACATAAGATTATGTTGGTGTTTTTACCCCTTGTTTACATGCTTAAGCCCTGTCTTTTGCTCTATAGTTACATCCATCTTTGCCTCCAGTAAGCTAATTATGAGCAATTACTTGCGGATCAACATCATATAGAATAACTAGATTTATGCCTTTATTAAGTAGATGCGGGGCCATGGAAATAAAAGCGGACTCCCCAACTAACATTGCAAAGCCCCAATAAAAATTTAAGACAAACTTATTGCTACCCAATCATAATTCCGATTAAGTAAAATTTCTGCTATACGCGCCTCCAAAAAGGAATGTTGCTCCGTATAATCATAAAATTATTGTGTATAATGATATTTTTATCCTCACACTATTCTATATGCATGCCTTAGACATTAAACAACTATCTAAAACTTATGCCAATGGAGTTCAAGCTCTTAACGGTATTGATTTAACAATCAAAACAGGTGATTTTTTTGCCCTACTTGGGGCTAATGGCGCAGGAAAATCGACTACGATTGGCCTAATCAGCACCTTACTTACAAAAACCTCTGGTGCAATTAGTATTTGTGGCTATGACCTGGAAAAAGATGCTGAAAAAGCAAAATCATGTCTTGGTTTAGTGCCCCAAGAAATTAACTTGAATATTTTCGAGACCTGCCTACAAGTTTTATTAAGCCAGGCTGGTTACTATGGAATTTCGCGAAAAAATGCCTTACCCAAAGCGGAGGAACTTCTAAAACAGCTCGGATTATGGGATAAACGCAACTCCATTGTCCGCCATTTATCTGGAGGTATGAAACGCCGTTTAATGATCGCCAGAGCCCTGGTACATCAGCCTCGAGTCCTAATTCTTGATGAACCAACCGCCGGTGTTGATATTGAAATCAGACACAGTATGTGGGAGTTTTTAACCCGTACTAATAAAGAAGGCACCACAATTATCCTGACTACTCATTACTTAGAAGAGGCAGAGCAATTATGTAAAAATATTGCCATTATTGATAAGGGGCAAATTATTAAAAACAGCTCCATGAAAGCCTTACTGCAAACATTACGCCATCAAACATTTATCTTCAATATAGAGCAGCCAATTCACAGCTTACCTGATGTGAGTCCTTTGCTCGCCACACTCATTGATTGTAATACCTTAGAAATTCGTGTTGATTCGCATGACAGCTTAAATACAGTTTTTACTATCTTATCCAAGCACGGCATCAATATTAGCAGCATGCGTAATAAAACAAATCGCTTAGAAGAACTCTTTTTGGATCTTATAAAAAATGGCCATTAAAAAACAACTTGTTTCTTTATACACGCTAGTACGACGTGAAATTGTACGGATGTTTCGTATTGCTAGCCAGGTTTTTTTGCCTCCGGTTATCACAACTACTCTTTATTTTTTGATTTTTGGTAGCTTAATTGGGCCTCGCATTGGTGAAATCCAGGGAGTTAGTTACCCCATGTTTATTGCCCCTGGCTTAATTATGATGTCAGTAATTGTTAACGCCTATGGCAACGTATCGTCTTCGCTGTATAGTGTACGCTTTCAAAAAAGTATTGATGAAATGTTAATTAGCCCTATGCATAATAGCTTCTTGTTGCTGGGATATGTGTTGGGAGGTATGGTACGTGGTTTAATCGTTGCGATTTTAGTTTATCTTATTGCCTGCTTTTTTCTAACGGTGCAATTAAGTCATCTACCCTTGACCTTATTGGTTGTCTTACTGGTTTCCGCAGTATTTTCCTTAGCAGGATTTACGAATGCTATGCTTGCACGTAATTTTGATGACATTATGATTATTCCCACCTTTGTGCTAACCCCGCTAACCTATTTAGGCGGTGTCTTTTACAGCACAGAAATGCTACCGAACTTTTGGCAAAAGGTATCTCTTTTAAATCCAATTTTATATATGGTTAATGCACTTAGACAAGCAATGATTGGCCAAAGCGAAGTCGGCATGGGCTTAGCGATGAGTATCATTTGCATCATGCTCGTTTTATTAGTGGCATTAAATCTGTTTTTATTAAGAAAAGGGGTTGGCTTACGGGAGTAAGTAGCGCTATGCGTTACATTTTAAATGGCATTACTGCAAGCAGAGGAAACAACCCAGGAGTTTGAAGCCAGCCCTCTGAGTAGTTTCACGGCCTCACACTGAGGCTCTTGATTTTAACAATATGATAAGAACTTGTAACCCGTATTAGACAGAGTCGTCATACGGGTTATGCAATTACCTGGTCGCTGGCAACCAGAATCTACTAAGGTAAACCAGTACTACAAGCGAGAGAAAGATCTGCAATAGCAGTAACCGCCTGGATGGAATCAATGCTACCAGTCGTAACCGTACCTGGGACCTGGTTTGTAGCAACATAAGTCGCAATTAAAGCCCCTTCGTCTGAAACGTTGGTATCCGCAACAGCTCCTCCAGCCATAGTTTCAATTTTTCCTGGTGAGTTTAATGGCGAATTAACAATACCATCTGGTGGGAATGGAGCATCGACAATACGATCACAGGTAACACGTACACTTTTTCCTGGTCTTAAAAGCTTATCACGAGCAGAAACTAATCCCTCAAGAACCTGGACGTACGTATTTTCGATGGCACGTGCTCCAGCACATTGCTTATTTTTACGATTAACCTTTGTCTTCGCTGAACGAGTCGCATCAACACGGATATGGGTTCCAAGAATAGCTAGAGATACAATAGGGGTTTTTAATGTTTCTTTAATTTTTCCACTATTTTGAATTTCTAATTTTCCATGAGTTAACTCTGCGTCAATTTGTACACCAGATTGCTTTGGAGCATATGCATGAATCTTATATGATGAGTTTGAACCAATGTTCACTAAAGCACCATTTGAATACTGAAGATGCACGGCTGCTTCCGCTGCAGTAACAATTTCATCACCTGGTTCTAGAGCGGAACCACGCGAAAGAGTACGTGTACTCCCACCATGGGAGGCGGTAACCTTATTCTGAGTAAACAATACTTTAGCAGCAGACTCAGCGAAAACCTGGGTCGTCATGGATAAAAGTCCGATTAAAATTATTCTCTTCATATTTTTCCCTGTACAATAAACAAAACATTAATTATTTATGTAGATGAACATAAATACCACTCCAATCTTCAGCAGGTGGTTCCACCTCGAATCCTTTAATGCGCTCAAGATACATTTGATACAAATAAATTTCCGGAGATTTGCTTTTCAGAATATCAAATTTCTTTTCTGCCGACGACCAGTTACGTGCATAATAATCATCTAAAGCTGCTTGGTATTCAGCCAATTCAGCCACAACTGCATCATCAACCTCCGTACGCAAACCAACTGGTTGATAGATAACCAATCCCGTTTTACGTCCTTTAACCGTTATTTTATCTACGGGCCGCCAAACAAATCGATCATCGGCAGCATGAGTTCCATCACTCACTAAAATATTTACATGATAAAATTTGGTTAAATCTTGTAATCGTGAAGCAAGGTTTACCGTATCGCCAAGAACCGTATAAGCTCGCCGGAATTCCGATCCCATGTCACCTACGTTCATTAATCCTGTAGCCAAACCCACCCCAATATTTACGGCAGGAAGTCCTGTTGCCACCATTTTTTCATTGATTCCTGGCAAGCTATTTATCATGGTTAACGAAGCCATGACTGCATGGTAGGCATGATCATCATCAACCATAGGAGCCCCCCAAAATGCAACAATCATATCGCCTACATATTTGTCAATAGTGCCGCGGAAACTGAAAATTATTTCCGTAATCGGTGTAAAAAATGTATTTAATAGCCGCTTAACATTAGAGGCCTCCAACGACTCACTGACACTAGTAAAATTGCGTATATCACTAAACTGCACGGTCATATTTCGCTCTTGTCCATCCATATTGTATTGTTCTGGAGAATCAATTAATTCTTTAACATATTGCTCAGGTACATATTGACCAAACAGCTGATTGATTTTCCTCTTTTGCCGCCGCTCCATAATAAATAAATAACCATAGTTAGCCACCGTCTGAAGGGTAATTAGTACCAGAATGAAAGCTAAGGGCACATACAAACCTTTAGCGACAAAAAGATAAACGGAAATAGCCAAGGTTGCCAATATACTGATAAATGCCAACACTAACATACCTGTAACCCCCATAAAGGCGAAGATACAGGAGAAAAAGAATCCTAATAATAATAGGTACAAGCGAGCACTGAATGTATGCCAATTATATTGGGTAACAAGCTGCTGCCCCACGATGCCTTGCACCATGTTGCCTACCATTTCCACCCCCGGAAATGATTGTGCAACAGGAGACTGATGTAAATCGGCAAGCAAAATCATGGTTGAGCCAACCACCGCAATGGCGCCTTGTAGCTCATTGGGATTAAAATTGCCTTGCATAATATCCGTTGCCGAATAGTAAGGTAATGTCCCAGGAAGTCCCCAGAAAGGAATAAGAATTTGACCTCGAGAATTCGTTGGTATAAACACAGCCCCCATTTGGATTCCACTTAACTCACTGCCCGTAGTGGTCAAGGTAACGTGATCAACCATCAAATAATTCATTGCAATTGCCAACGATAAGGTAGCATAGAGCTTGTTATCATAGCTTGCGATCATCAAGCCATGACGCACTGAGCCATCAGAGTCAGGCAGATTCGCTACCGAGCCCGCTTGAGTAGCCGCCTCAAGAAACAAAGGCAAACACCCGTTATAACCTGAAAACTGATAAAGAGGCATATCGCCTCGATAGATAATCGTATTATTTGGAGTCGTTAAGGGTGATGGCAAAGCGCCTTTTTTAACTACTTGATCATTATGAAACAAAAATCCCAAAACAACATTATGCTCCAATAAAGAATGAGCAAAAATACGGTCATTATCAACATGTGGCGCAATCGCCTCTAATAAAGCAGGGAGCTGCTGTTGATTAGGTGGGAGTTTGGGAACTAATGGCAATAACTCATCCTTTAAACCTAAGGCATAATTTACTTCAGGTTCAGCCATAACCATATCCATACCAATAGTTACGATCCCGGCTCCCTTTAATTTGTTAATTAATTCGGCCAGCTTATTACGCGGCCAGGGCCAGCGCCCCTCCTGTTGTACTGAACGATCATCAATATCAATGATCACTACTTTGGGATTCGGTAAATGAGGGCGACGATTTAATTGAACAATTTGATCATAAATTCGGTCATCTAGCTGATCAATAAGGAAGCTTACTAAAGGAAGATGGATTACATCCGCAAGAAAAATGAATGCTGTACAAAAAAGACCAAGAGAAAATTGCGTCAATTTGGATTTCAGCATTTTAGGCAAAAACTGCGGAGCATTCATTGCAAAATTGGTCCTTTCTGTGAATGTAACCGTTTCACTGCGATAAAGGTAGAGGCTACGTGCCGAGAAACTCTCTCATGTTTTCCCCGAGCCCCAACGAGCCACGGAACCGCAGCAGGTCGGAGATTATCGGATTACATCAGGCGGCTAAGAATGCCTATGAAAACTGGTATTCTATAGCGGCCAAAGTTTGGAAGCTGTGGAATGTGCTGCTCGCATTGTAATATTTTTCCTCAACACGCATCGTAACATTCTTATGCGTATAGGAAATTCCCCCGCCTAAACGAAAACCATCTTTATTCATGTTTAATTGAGGTAAACTGCCATTAACGGTAATAGCAGAATTCACAATAGGACGGCTATTTGAGAACTGAGCTACTTGAAATAAACCACCATTAATAAAAGGCATTAATTTAGGATTAATAAAATAACCAAGCTCTGCATTTTCCATTAACAAGGTTGCTTTATTCCTTAAAGCTAGAATAGGCACCATAGTTTCTAATGCAGGGAATTTATAAGAATAAGGACCGGTGTCAATTTGGCTATATAAAACACCGAAATTTGCTCTTAGCAAAAACTTTTGCCAGCTTTTTCTATAAATCCCATTAGCACTAACAAACCAGTTATCGCTACCATTACGGGCATAGGCATGTGTCTCATCTACAGTGCCAGGAGCAACAGTCAAGTAGCTATTGATTTTGTTTTGTCCATAACCTGCAGCGAAATCCATATAGATTTGCGGCGTAAAAATCTTTAATACGTGACCAAAAATCGTATCATTCTTTATATTTTGAGAGGTCGTCGTCAGCGGACTCGGTGCTAACAAAAAAGCGGAGTTTAATGAAGTATCGACTCGAAAATAGTAAACACCTGCCATTACGCTAGGGCCGAAGGAAAGATGATCCGCTCCAGCTGAATAAAGATTTGAATGCCCATTGTAACGGTTTACATTCCCCGAAGAAGATGATTTAAAGTGAAAATCAGTATATCCATAGAGGAATTCTGGAGTTATCTTTTTCAAAAAACCAGTTACATTACTAGTGGTTTCATTAACCATTTCAGTTCGTGTTCTGGACAATGCATCAGCACAAACTATTTGCCCACTACCTAATAAAAATAATGACAGAATTACCGCTTGCTTTTTCATCACATCCAAATTCCTTTTCTAGAAGGTATTATCATCATCCCCCATCATAAACAAAAAATAGTGCGTTAGACAAGATAAAGATGGGAAAAAAGCAGATAAATCAATGTGTTCAAAAGAGAGGCATTAAAATGTGCAATATCAACTTGATGTCTCGGAGTCCTACCCATTGTGTATTGGTAACAATAAAAATATATGCAAAAAATAAGCGCATCAAGCGCTTATTTTTATAATCAAAAGCTTGAACAGGTTAGCCCACTTTAGCTAAACCTGAAGTAATGCAAGCCGTGATGCACGCCGAGAGTCCATCATTTAAGGAAGTAAGTACCCAAATAACTGTGGGTAATAGCATCGTACACGCAAGGGTTGGTGCAACTGGGCTACCGATTAGAGCGGCAGAAGCAGCTACTGCAGCAAAGGTATATGCCAAATTTAAGCTTTTCTCTATAAACGACTTCAGATTGGTATGCTCGGCTAAATAATCGTTATTATTTAGGTAATCCTTAGTTAATAGCTGAGGGATCCATTTTAAAAGTGCAGCGAGAGCACCTACGCCCGCGAAAGAAAGAAAGCCACCAGCATTACTTACCATTTCGGGACGAAAAAATGAATAGGCATACTTACTCACAACACCACTTATGCCACTATAGACAGCCCCCATCCCTGCTTCAGCACAAGCCCTAGCAAAAACTTCGGAAAACTCCTGAGCTTTAAGATTTTCAAAACCATCACTGGAACAAATAATACGCCCTGAATACTCTGAGTCATCGATATACATGAATAAGAATCCAAATGAACCAAGGTGTTAGATTGTACCATTTTCTGAGCAAAAACAAAACATACGGCCTTATTTGGGCTCACCTGAAGTTAAGTTCATGTAATTACTTGCGATTAAAACCCAAAGCACGCAATCGTTGCTCTATTGACGGATGAGTATCAAAAGCACTGCTTAAGGATTTAATCGCAGAGATGTCTGATGGGTCGAAAAGATAGGATGCCTGACGCACTTGTTCATGAGCAGTATTCCCATACTCTTCTGAATAATGATCTGCGTTTTGTTCATGATCAGAACTAATCTTCAATAAAGCTCGGGCCATAGGCTCATTATCCCGCATTAATTCAACACAGCCTGCATCGGCCATGTATTCACGGGTACGGCTTAAAAACAAGGTTAATAAAACAGTAATTAAAGGTAAGACATAGCGCAGAATCATAATCACCATGAACAATTGATTGTTATCACGTCGATCATTACCATTACGTCTAAATAAAACGGAATAAAATAAAACATCGACGACAATAAGCAAAATATTGCTCAAAACAGCTACGGTTAAGGTTAATTTAATATCGCCATGGCGAATGTGGCTTAATTCATGTGCCATAACGGCTTGTAATTCAGCACGGTTCAATTTATCCATTAATCCGCGTGTGATAGCGACCATCGCAGACTTTTCACTATAGCCACTAGCAAAGGCATTCATATAATCTGCTTCGATAATAAAAACCTTGGGCACGTACTGTAAGCCCGCAGCAACAGTCATTTCCTCCACTACATTATATAATTGCTGTTCTTGTACATTTTGCGCGTTTTCCGGGGTTATCTCTCGATACTCAGTGCCTAAAAGCATAATGCGGTCGTAAAGCGAGTACGTGATTAATAAAGAAATTGCCGCAAAACCAACCATTAGCAATGTAGCGTAGGGAATCACTCGAAAATGAGTCAATGCATTCATACTTTGTTGTACGGTAATACCTGGATACATGGTTTGTAAAACCACGATATCCGCAATAAAACCGACAACAAAGTAAACCCCAACAAATAATCCAATTACCGTACGCGTCCTACGCTGGTTTTTTCTTATTTGTTCGCGCCAGTCACCTGCACTGCCATGATAGTCAGCAAGACTCATAGTCTATCTCAAAGTTTTACAGTGTAGTCTTCTCTAGCCTGAATTTGTTCTTCAGGAAGCCCCCAGTAAACAAACTCTTTATTCAATGCTGAAGAGAAATAGTTCACCACCATTGATTCAAAGAAGGACTTTTTCTTCGCATTATAGCGCTCAATTGCATCGTTATATGCTTGTTTGGCATACGCTAATTTGTTTTCAGTATTCACAATTTCTTCCTGCAATTGCATCACATTTTGATTTGCTTTCAAATCAGGGTATTGTTCAAAAACCACATTAAGACCCGATGCAATTTGAGAAATCCCATTCTCTGCGGCAATCCGACCTTGCTCATCACCTGCAGCTTTAGCCGCTTGCGCTTGATTACGTAAGGCCACAACATCTTTCAACGTCGTTTTCTCGTAATCCATGTATTTTTTAACGGTATCAATGAGGGATTCGAATACCTTAAATCGTCGATCTAATTGAATATCGATTTGCTTTTTGTCGTTATTAATTGTCTCTATTAACTGGATTAAAACGTTATAAATACCTATAGCCCAGATCACTACAAGAACAATGATAACTAAAAGTGCAAGAAAGAAAGTACCCATGTTGTTATCCTATAAAAAATATCCTATTTAAGTTATAGCTTAAAATAGTAAAAATAACAGGGGTAGTCGTTAAGAGAAGTATTCTGTGATTTAATAAATGTGTTGCATGACTTATAGGGAGGACCGAATTACCGCGGTCAAACCGCAGTAACTCGTGAAATTAAATCCTTAAGTCCGTGCCATTAATTACAAACAGCAGCCAATTATGTTGTTTTTATTTCTTATTTAGAAGTGGTTTTAAAAATTGTCCGGTATAGGATTGTGGACTTTCGGCAACGTGCTCTGGGGTTCCTGTGGCAACGACAAGCCCTCCTTTACTGCCTCCCTCCGGGCCTAAGTCAATAATCCAGTCCGCCGTTTTTATCACATCCAGATTATGTTCAATAATAACAATCGTATTCCCCTGTTCCCGCAAACGGAATAAGACTGAGAGCAACTGGCGAGTATCATGAAAATGCAGGCCCGTAGTTGGTTCGTCGAGGATGTATAAAGTACTTCCGGTGCCACGCTTTGATAATTCACGAGCCAGTTTAATTCGTTGAGCCTCTCCTCCTGACAAGGTAGTGGCGCTTTGGCCTAATTTAATATAAGACAGGCCAACATCCACCAAGGTTTGACATTTTCTGGCTAAAACAGGGATAGCAGCAAAAAAGGTACAGGCATCTTCGACTGTCATTTCTAAAACTTCATGAATATTCTTCCCCTTATACTGAATATCCAAGGTTTCTCGGTTATAACGCTTACCCTGACACACATCACAGGCAACATAAATATCCGGCAAAAAGTGCATCTCCACTTTAATGAGTCCATCTCCCTGACAAGCCTCACAACGTCCACCTCGAACATTAAAGCTAAAACGACCTGGTTGATAACCCCGAGCTCTAGCCTCAGGAGTTCCGGCAAATAAATCACGAACATGTGTAAATAGGCCCGTATAAGTCGCAGGGTTTGAACGCGGAGTCCGACCAATGGGGCTTTGATCAATATCAATTACCTTGTCACAGAGATTCAACCCTGAAATTTCTTTTACCGCCCCTGGGGTAAATAAGCTGGCTCGATTTAACTGGTTCGCAGCAATCGGATACAAAGTATCATTAATTAAACTGGACTTCCCTGAGCCGGAAACCCCTGTAATACAAGTCATCAAGCCTAAAGGAATACTAACACTAACCTGTTTGAGGTTATTGCAGTTAACTCCTTTTAAATGAATCATTTTCTCTGGATTAACCGGCAAACGTTCTTTTGGCACAACTATTGCCTGTTTGCCTGACAAATATTGTCCTGTAAGCGATGCGGGATTCTGCATAACCTCTTCTGGAGTACCACGAGCAACAATTTCACCGCCATGAACCCCCGCTCCAGGCCCAATATCCAACACAAAGTCTGCACTACGAATAGCATCCTCATCATGCTCAACCACAATAACGGTATTACCTTGATTACGTAAATGCATCAAGGTTTTTAATAAACGATCATTATCACGTTGATGTAAACCAATTGAAGGCTCGTCTAAAATATACATCACCCCGACCAAACCCGAGCCAATTTGACTCGCAAGACGTATACGTTGTGCTTCACCACCAGATAAAGTTTCCGCACTACGAGTTAAAGACAAATAATCTAAACCGACATTAACTAAAAAGCCTAAGCGCTCCACAATTTCTTTATTAATCTTGGAGGCAATTTCACCCTTATAGCCGGTTAAACGCAAATTTTTAAAAAACTCATATGACTTTTCTATGGAATATGCGGAAATTTCCGGTAAGTTTTTATCATCAATGAACACATTACGTGCTTCTTCACGTAACCGTGTGCCGCTACAGGTCTGACAGGGGCGCGAAGATAAATATTTAGCAAGCTCTTCCCGGATCATCCCGGAATCGGACTCCCGATAACGACGTTGCATATTAGGAATGACACCTTCAAATGCATGCCGCTTCAACATAAAACCACCATTGGGTCGATGGTAATTAAACTCAATTACGTCACGGCCACTACCATATAAAATGATCTCCTGCATTTCTTGAGGAAGGTCACAAAAAGCGGTGTCCGTATTAAAACCATAATGCTGCGCCAATGATTCCAACATAGAGAAGTAATAATTGGTCTTTTTATCCCAACCACGAATAGCTCCTTCTGCCAGGCTGGCCGTAGCATCATGAATTACGCGTTCAGGATCAAAGAACTGATCCACTCCCAAGCCATCACAAGAAGGGCAAGCACCAACAGGATTATTAAAAGAGAAAAGGCGTGGTTCAAGTTCACTCAAACTATAACCGCATTCAGGACACGCAAATTTGGAAGAAAATACCAAATCAGTAAATTGATTATCCATGGAGGCGACGATTGCGAGCCCCTCAGCCAAGTTCAACGCATTTTCAAAAGACTCACTTAAGCGTTGTTCAATTTCGGGTCTTACCTTAAAACGATCAATCACTACCTCAATAGTATGCTTCGTGCGAAGGCCAAGTTTTGGCGGCGAATCAAGCTCATACAACTCCCCATCAATACGCGCCCGCACATAGCCCTTCGCTTGTAACTGTTGGAATAACTGTACTTGCTCTCCCTTCCGCTCACGCACTACCGGCGCCAAAATCATCACTTTGGAATCAGCAGGTAAGGTCATCACCTGATCCACCATTTGACTGACTGTTTGTGCATGCAAACGCACATGATGTGTTGGACAACGAGGCTCACCAACGCGGGCGTAAAGTAGGCGTAAATAGTCATAAACCTCGGTAATAGTCCCTACCGTAGAACGAGGGTTATGTGAGGTTGCTTTTTGTTCTATCGAAATAGCTGGCGATAAACCTTCAATAGAATCAACATCCGGTTTTTCCATCATGGATAAGAATTGTCTGGCATAAGCTGACAATGATTCAACATAACGTCGCTGTCCTTCGGCATAAAGCGTATCAAAGGCCAATGAAGACTTGCCTGAGCCTGATAAACCAGTAATAACAATTAACTGATCTCGAGGTAAGTCTAAATCAAGGTTTTTGAGATTATGGGTTCGTGCACCACGAATACTGATAGTTTGCATAAAATTCGTTCGGTTGGTTTAATAATTCTGAAAACAAAAATGAATTATGAACTTAAATTAGCAAAGCGTATAGACATTTTTAACTCCATAACCAAGATACTGCAAAAGACATGTTTTTTTGCCTCTAAAGCAGCTTGGGTATCCATGGATACTTCTGCTACACTTAATTTAATAACTCGTTAATATAAAAGGATTTTAGTGATGAGAGCTCTAGTACTCGCTATCATTATCATTTTGGCTCCCAATCTTTACGCCAAGGAACCCATGCCAGTAACCGCCTGGACCAAAAAAATCTTACTTAATGCCTTAAGTGTAGATTATAAGTCTATAGATGAGGAACCTGAGGAGTATAAAGCAGGATTTACCATAAATAGCTGGGATGCTCTGAAGGTCTTCCTTGGGGGGTATGCAGAAACAATCCGTGACAAGGAACTATCCATTCATCCTCTTTTCCTTATAGAACCCCAGGTAGTCGATTCAGGGGTTGTCTCAGGAATGAAATTTGCACGCGTCAATACAGAAATCTTGCTGCCAGAAATTAATATCAAGGTGGCCTTTTCTGTAATTGTTATTGCAACGAAACAACCATCAAGTAGCCCATATATTATCCAAAGTATTAGTATGGTTAAGGAGGAAAAATAATGAGCCCTACTTTTCGTTTCAAATTATTTTTCTGGTATTTCTGTCATTTTAAAGTGGCGATGATCGGCTACTTAAAACCACGGCTAATAAAAATAGATGAAGAAGAAATTGTTATTTGTCTTCCGCTGAGAAGACGCAGCCGTAACCATTTAAACTCAATGTACTTTGGCGCATTATCTGTTGGCGCAGACTTAGCGGGTGGAATCCATGGTTTTTATCATGCGGAACGGGCTCAATGTAAGGTTTCATTAGTATTTAAATCATTTCAAGCACAATTTTTACGCCGTCCGGAATCAGATGTTTATTTTGTATGCACAGATGGAGCACAGGTCAAAGCGATGTTAGAAGAAACGCAAAAAACAAAAGAACGGGTAAATAGGCCAATCAACATAGGAGCCTATACCGATTATCCAGGCTTAACCAATAAGGTGGCTGATTTTACGTTAGAATTATCAGTAAAAGTGGTTTCATAAAAAAATAAGTTCAAAAAACCTACATTCTTAATAATAATTTAAGTATTATGCATTACACTACCGCGGGGTTAATAATGTAGGGCATCTGATGATAGAAGAAAAACTACGAGTTATTGAATCATTTAAGAGAAACCAGCTTTCCAAACATGTAGAGCGTGTTTACGCGCAAATTTTTGACGTTCTTAACAGCAAGCATGTGAGTCCACAAATACGTCCATATTTTGCCCAGGAGCGGATCAATACGGTAGGTGTTCCTTTTACAGACTTTGGACTTGAACCCGATAACATTACCCAAATTAAAAAACTGATCAACGCACTTTATTATGCTCGTTTATCATTTATTGATTTAGAAAATATTGATATCAGAGATTTACGCAAAACCAACTCAAATGCCCAATTACTCCTTAGTAATACAATTGAAACAACTTATGAAGCAAGCTACCTAGCCACGCATTTGGATGTAGATTTAAAAGAAATGTTCCGTGAAGAACTGGACTTTATCCTACCCCATTTAGCTCAGGTGCAACAACTTGCAGAAAAAAATGCCCAGGCAACAAAAGATGCGATTCAACCCTACCCTATTGCCAAAACTGTCGGTGAAGCCACTGGTAAAACCATAGATCAATTGCGCCCTCTAGGAGGAGATGTCGATTATAATTTCCTAACCGAATTCAGCGCACTATTACCCAGTTATATTAATCAACTAACTGAAAAAATCGAATCGTACTCATCACAAATTCGCCAAAATGAGCCTAAGCTCAATCAAAAAAAATTAGATGAAATACAAAATGCCGCGCTTCATTTATTAAATGACATAGAAAATTTAAAGGGAAATAAGATTCTTGTTTCAATTAAATTTTTAAATTACATCCATATTCTTCGTAATCTAATTACCCTGGTAATGAGTACCCTCGAACAGGTTGGGGAATTAAGTGAATTCTCCCAAGATGTGGTATGCGGTAAATTATCTCAAATCAAGTACGATGTACTCCCGAAGCTATTCGGTCTTGTAGATAAAATTGAAGTGAATTGCATGCTCAATCCGGGCACCCTATCTACCCCACTGATGGCTAATGCGCAAAAATTATATGAAGCACTCGTTTTCCTTCCCAAAAAAGCCATTGATTTTAAAAAAAGAGGTGAAGAGTTACTGCAAATTGAGGATTCTCGTTTTATTGAGCTAAGACTGGAACTTGCTTATAAGCGTATTGATACTGCAAATAAAACACTCTATAAAACCAAGCAAGCCCAAGATGCGATTGACGCATTTTTCGACGAGTTGGAAAATGCAGAGCATCAAAAACTGAGTCTACATCAATTGCCCGAGCATGTAAGAGGACAACTTATTAGCCATTACAAAATATTTAAACCTTATGTAGAACGCCTGGATGTCGATCTCAATGACCAAATGATCGCCGGCCTCCTGGGCCCGAAAGCCTGGTCATCATATACTACACGCTCCACCTGGTCCTCCTATATATCGAGACCATGGAGCTTCATTACACGAGCACTAGACCCTGATCATGTCAGTTTGGTTCGGCATAAAAGAGCGGCCCTATCTACATTAATTGAAAAAAATGAAGCAACCCAACTCTTTCATATTAGGCTCAATCGTGATCTAATTGACTCGGTATATAAAAATGCACAGTTAGCCTTATATCCTTATAATCGACAAACTAATGTATATACCCTTGATGAAACAATTCCTCTCGGGATTAAAAATGATGAAGTTCCGTTAACAATTGAAAAAACTCAATTTCTAACGCTGAGAAAAAATTTTATTAGCTTCAATACGCTAATTAAAAGAGCTATTCGCGAAGATCAAACTCATTTAACCTTACATCAGCTCAGCAATGACAGCAAAACTCGTCTAAGAAACCTTTTTAATAAGTTACGTCCTTATTTGCCTTATTTAACAACACACAAAAACGACTTACAAAATTTTGAACAATATGTTGTTGCAGTACTAACCAATAGAATAGTAGATGTAAAAGATACTCCTACTATTGTTGACCTAAACGTATTGATGGAAAGTTGCATAACAGCTCTTACGACGATCAAAAACTCATGGCCAACAACAGATGGCTCTTATTATGATTTACAACACACAGCATTCTTGGATGAGCAGGCTGCAGCCGCGTTTCTCAGGCAAGAGTCGCAAAAACTGAAATTCGACAAAAGCGATAGCACTCAGCATACTTTACTGAGAAATCCTGAGGCCTTAACAGCCGATCAAACCCTTGAACTCTGTGAATGGTACCGCAATAAGCACAATAAATTCCAAGTTGCACGACAAGCGTATAATGAGTTCATGAAACTGATACAAATACACAGTTCTCAGGAGCCAAGTCCAAACGCTCAAGCACCCTTGCTTCCTTATGATAGTACTAACGCCAGTATCTATAATATTGATGAGACTAATCTACAAAATACTCAGACTAATGCCTTAATTCCAAACCCTGACCAATTAACCGCTGATCAGGCAATTGAACTGTATGCGTTATATCGTAGTAAATACAATAAACTCCAAGCAGCTCGGCAAGCCTATATAGAATTTAGCAAGATCGTGCAAGAACATAGTCTGCACGAAAACATTTATAACCTAAGTCAATTGGATGGAGCACTCAAAGAGCAATGCCGTAATTTATATGCGGTGTTTCAACCTTATTTAGCAACAGCATCAACATTAACACCTAATGAGATGCTCAATTTAGATCATATTCTAGTTGATTTATTATCGGATAATCCTGTTGTAGAACTCGACCTGCCGGTCGCGGCTTTATTCAAAGATGTTGAAAGGCATTTTGCCATAATCGAAACAAATTGGCGACAAAAGAAACAACAGTTTATGCGCTTGGCACAAGAAAAAGCATCTACGGAAACGGCATTCCAAGAGCTTCTAAAAACCCATAACATCAAAGGCACCGTGCAAAATATTGAGACATTAAACGACCAAGTAAAAACTCAATGCCGCAATTTGTATAATGTCTTTCAAGCTTATGTTGTTTGCGCAGCCCCTGAATCCCGTAAAGAAAGTATACGGCAGTTTGATAAATTCTTAGCAGAAGTTTTATCGAAGAAAAAAAGCGATGCTAAAACAATACCTCCCATTGACTTGTTCGAAGTCCTGGACGAGCATTTTGAAACTTATTTTGCTCAGGTGACTATGGATTGGCACCATAAAAACCAACAGTACATCGGTATTGCTCAAGAAAAACTTGTTGCTGAAAATGAAGCAGCCACTCTCAGCTTAAACCTAAAGCAGGGAGAAAGAGCCAATCGCCTTCTCAAAGACACGAATATTTCTAACGGCATTGCGGAATTTAGATCAGCGTTATATGGCATTCAAGCATTATTTAATGATGCCATGCGTAAACAATTAACTCCCCAAGCCAAAGGTGTTCCTTATCCTGAAATGGAAGATCCTTATCAGCAGCTCGCCCAGAGCATGCAGGTTCGCGCAATAAAAGATATTTATAATTGCCTGTTCCACATTGAAGGAATTGCCCACGAACTAGAAAATTTAAACGATTACAATCTTCATGGTCCTTATTCCGCGATTGGCGAAGAAACTATGGCCAAGTTATGGAAATGGAATTATGTTAGTACGCTATTACAGGCTTATGGCCATATCAACGAAATTATTAAACTCAGCGAACGCTTGGCGACAGCTCCTCATTATAGTTTTATTACTCGCGAATTAATCAGTAAAGCTCAAAATCTTTATGCTGTAATCCAAGGACATTCTTTTGCATATCAAACAGCACCAGAACAAATTCCCGTACCTGGAACAGTACAACAAAATTCGGTGTGGTTTGCGCTTAACGCTTTTTATATTAGTCCGAATCACATTAGATCGCTAAAAAATAAGAATTATCAATCTACAGAAGAACTAAACTCACTGTACAAGAATGCCAAACAAGCAACATTGACTATAGAAGCGATGATTAAAAATTCGCATTCTTATTTTAAACTCTTTCTACAGTCGCCACAGATGTTATTGCTTTACAGAGAGTTGATGCAAAAATTAAATGAATTTACCACTACAGCACATGACGCGGCTCTTAATAATATAGATAAGATACGGCCTGGAATATTTACGCCAATGCTGCTGGAAGCAGATCATTGGGAAACAAAACTTGGACTAGCTCCAGGTAGCCTGTCAGAACCATTAAGACGCATCACCAATGAATTTTATAAAGGTTTCTTAGACGCTCTTGATTTACCTTCTGAAGAACATGTTGCCTTAGTCTGCGACAAAAAACCCTTGGAAGAGCGTACGCATATTCTCAATAAAAAAATTACAAAAGCTCAGGAAAATATTGCTCGAGTAAAAAGAGATTATTACGATATTGAAACTTTATATCTGTATGTTCAAGAATATAAACGATATAAACACCCTGATCTCATCTCAACCATACAACCCATTAGCATACATCCATTCACCCTTGAGGAGTGTGTTAAAGGCCTGCAAGAGCAATATAAAAAAAACTTGCCTATCTTGGCTCAATTTCGAGATAGCAAGAAAGTAAAAGTCGATGTAAGTACCTATGAGGACCAGCATCTATTAGATGACGTATGTAGTGAACCACTTAATGCATACGATCCTAAATTTACTGAAATTGAGGGCTGGATTACCGCTAGTTATCATTACGTCCTTGGTCTGCTATCAACCTATGAAATGAGATTACAGACTGCTCAAGAACAACTGACACAGCTGAAAGAAATCGACAAAGTCCAGGCTCAAGAAAACCAAGCTTTTATTCACAACTATACGACAAAAACCTTTAATCGACACTTGAAGAAACTATGTAACCGTCATATTGGTCTGCAATATACCGATCAGGAATATCGCAAAGAGTTGCGTAAAGAATTACTTACGTTTAAGACGCAAATCATTGCACAAGCCAAAACGGTAAAAGACATTAGTTCGAGCCTAGAAAAACAGTTACAAGAAAAAATAGGGGAATTTGAACGCAAACATTATGAGGAATACGCACAACTTGATCGCGTTCTGGTTGTTTTAGCACGAATAAAAGGATATTTGAGTGATGCAACACAAAAGAAAAATGAACAACCAGTTAGTGCCGTACAAAAAACCCAATCTAAGCTTAAAGATCCATTAACTGAAAAATCTGAGCTAATTAATGACTTATTCGCAATAGCAACAAATGCCCAGGACGAGGCGAATGAACCCGTGCCCGTTAATACGAATGCGGAGCCAACCTTTCTATCAATCAAAGAACGTTTTGAAAAGATAAAGATACTAGTGAAACAACCTCGCTTTGAAAGTGTCCTACTCGCCCCAAACAGGCATATGGATACGTTGAGTTTTGCTTATTTAAAAGCCTGTTTTCTATCCTTATTAGAAACATTAAATCTTTATACCTCTACAAGAAAACGTTTCTTAGAGAATATGAATGAAGCAGTGGATAAACCACAGAAACTGGATGCTGCATTAATAGTAAGATTCGGATTATTTATTCAACCAACTCAGCCGCCTGTAAGTGAGGTCTCGGTAGAAGCAGCAGATACAGCGATTGTTGCCCTGTAATACAATGTAGGTTGGGCCCCCTGCTAGTGTGATTCGATGCATTGTTGAGCCAGGGGCCTAACCTAAAATTTAAATATAATCATCAAGTTAATGACGCGAGGTCGGGCTCTAAATGCCCCTCATGTTGTCTAAACAATTACCCTAACGATTCCTCATTCTCCAAGTGCTCTGCTCTAGCCTTTTCCACATGTTCCTCAGCTAAAAACAGATACATTGACGGAACCACAAAAAGGGTAAATAAAGTACCAATCGAGATACCTGTCGCAATCACTAAGCCAATATTATAACGACTTTGGGCTCCTGCGCCTGTAGCAATAATTAAAGGGATAACCCCCAGCACCATAGCGGCGGTAGTCATCAAAATAGGGCGTAAACGAATAGCGGCGGCGGCAAGAATTGCATCGAGTTTCTTTTCCCCTTTTTCCTGCAACTCATTGGCAAATTGCACAATTAAAATACCATGCTTACTGATTAAGCCAATCAAAGTTACCAAGCCTACTTCACTATAAATATTCAAAGAGGCACCTCCGATACCAAGGCTTACGAAAATCATCGCTCCGCAAATAGACATAGGCACACTAATTAATACGATAAGCGGATCACGGAAACTTTCAAATAAGGCGGATAAAGATAAGAAAATAATGATTAGCGCGAAGAAAAAGGTAATCATTAACGAAGAACCTTCTTTTATATATTGTCGTGACTGGGATGCATAATCAATTGAATAACCTTGAGGCAAGGTCTGATTCGCAAAACCCGCTAGCGTACTTAACGCTTTATCCGTTGAAACACCAGGTAGTGCAACTGCAGAAATCGTTGCAGAATTAAGTTGCTGAAAATGATTTAATGACTCAGGAACAACTTGTCGTTGCAAAGTAGCCACCGTAGATAGGGGTATGGCCTCCCCCGTTGAGGTCTTAATGTAGTAATTTAATACTTGATCAGGATTTAAGCGAGACTCTCGATTCATTTGGGGAATAACCTGATAAGAGCGTCCGGAAAAGTTAAAATAATTAATGTATCCTTCACTAAGGGCAGAACCAAATAAGTTACCAAGATCCTGCATGGTCAATCCAAATTGAGAGATTCTGTTGCGGTCTAAATTAATTCGTGTTTGTAGCTGGTCAATCTTGAGATCCACATCAATATAAGCAAACAGGCCAGAGTTACGTGCCTGCTCCAAAATCGGTTGCATTACTTCATTTAAATTGTCAAAAGACTCAGTTGTAGTCACCACAAATTGAATGGGTAACCCGCTTCCGCCTCCGGGCAATGATGGCAATTGAAACGCAGCAATTTTTGCTCCCGCAATATCATTCAATTCGTGTTGAATTAAAGGTTGTAGCTGATTAGAGGTGCGACTACGCTCTTCCCATGGTTTTAACACCATACCAATAACGGACATGTTTAATCCGGTTTGCCCATCGACCTGAAACACATGATCCGTTTCTGGATATTTTCTATAAATGGCGTTGACTGCATTAGAGAACAGTTGTGTTTGGGCTAAAGAGGCATTCGCCGCGGCAGTTACTTGAGAAATAATAACCCCTTGATCCTCTTGTGGCGCTAATTCGGAAGACGAGGTCATAAACAAAAAGTAATTACTGATTAAAATAATCGCGGCAAAAACGAGCACCACTGGTAAATTACGTAGAGTTTTTACTAAAACTCGCGAATAGGCTTTTTCTAAGCGGGCAAAAAAACGATCCACCTGGGTCATAAGACGCCCTTTAGTGCTCCCATCACCCACTTTCAAGAATTTAGAACACATCATCGGGGATAGAGTTAAAGCTACTACCGCAGAAATAGTTACCGCTCCTGCTAAGGTAAAAGCAAACTCAGTAAATAAAGCCCCAGTTAATCCTCCCATAAAACCAATAGGAGCATAAACAGCAATCAGAACAACGGTAATGGCAATAATCGGATTCGCTAATTCACTTGCTCCCAATAAAGCAGCTTTAATGCGAGTCCGCCCCTCCTCAATATGGCGCTGCACATTCTCTACAACGATAATCGCATCATCCACCACAAGACCAATCGCTAACACTAAAGCGAGTAAGGTCAATAAATTAATGGAGTAACCTAAGGCCAGCATGATCCAAAAAGTACCAATAATGGACAAAGGAATTGCAATCAGGGGAATAATAACGGAACGAATAGAACCAAGGAAAATAAAAATGACTGCGGTCACAATCAGAAACGCTTCCAGTAACGAAAGAATAACTTCATGAATTGATGAATCAACGAACAAACTCGCGTCATAAACAATATCGGCATTTAAGCCTTGTGGCAATTGTGCCTGGATGGTTGGAAAAACTTTTCTAATGTCATTAATTACGGTTAACAAGTTAGCTGACGGAGCAACAATAATCCCAATATAAACCGCTGTTCGCCCATCAAAACTCACCGAAGAATTATAATTCTGTGCCCCAAGATCTACCTCTGCGACATCCCCCAAGCGAATAATGGCTCCGTTTTTTGCTTTAATAACCATTTTCCTAAATTGCTCAACATCGTTAAGATCGGTAGATGCAGTCAAGTTTTGAATAAACATCTGCCCATCCGTACGGCCTACAGCAGAAATAAAATCATTATTAGCTAATGCCATCCCAATGTCCGCAGCAGAAAGCCCGAATCCTGCTAACTTCACCGGATCCAACCAAGCACGTAGCGCAAAGGTTTGGCTTCCCAGGATTTGCGCATTCTGTACCCCATTAACTGCCTGCAGCTTAGGCTGTACCACACGAATGATGTAATCGGTAACTTTATTTATCGGCAACTCATCGCTAAAAAATCCAATATACATCGAATCAATGGTTTGGCCGACAGACACGGTAATTACGGGCTGTTGCGAGTTTTTCGGTAACTGATTAAGTACGGCGTTTACTTTGGTAGTAATGTCTGATAATGCCTTTAAGGGATCATAATTAAGTAATAAATTTACGGTAATCGTACTGGTGCCTGGCGTACTGGTAGAGGTCATATAATCAATACCATTGGCTTGGGCGATTGAATTTTCTAATGGCGTAGTAATAAAGCCTGCGATCACATCCGGGTTGGCCCCGGTATAAGTAGTGGTAACAGTAACGATGGCATTTTCTGTAAAGGGGTATTGCATTACAGGAAGCGATCCCATGGAACGTAGCCCCATTGCCAAAATCATTAAGCTAATCACTGTAGCCAATACAGGCCGCTTAATAAAAATATCAGTAAATGCCATAAATACAATCCTTAACGTCTATTTGTAACCTGAGGGTTAGCCTCATTACTGGGTTGGATGGTGTTATTCACCGCAATTCGACTGCCATTTTTAAGCTTTAATTGCCCACTGGTTACGACGGTTTCACCCTCTTTGATTCCTTTCAAAACGGCAACCTGATCACCTCGTGTATCACCTAGAGTCACAAAAACCTGTTGCACCGTGATGATGGGGCGATCTTTATCATCTTTTTTGCCGCTGTCTTTAACCACATACACGATATCCCCGTAAGGATTAAAACTGATTGCCGATTGAGGTAACGTGATGTAACTACGTTTTGATTGAACTTCTACGGCAGCATGCACAAACATACCTGGCTTTAATAAAAAGCGGGGGTTCAGTAAAGTAGCTTCAACTTCCACATTTCGTGTATTAACATCAACTTGAGGCTGAATGGTTGTAATTTTCCCTTTAAAGGTTTGCTCAGGAAATGTATCAACATTAATGGAAACTACCTGCCCAATTTCCAAATCCGCCAAAGATTGTTGGGGTAAGAAAAAGTCAGCATAAATGATACTTAAGTCCTGTAAGGCAGTAACTGTATCACCAACATTGAGGTATTGCCCTGGGTTAACATTATTAATACCTAAGCGTCCTGAAAATGGCGCACGCACTGTCTTTTTTTCAACAATAGCTGCTTGCTGTTCTACCTGTGCTTGTAGATTTTTAAGATTCCACCAATCCGTATCGACTACTTGTTTGCTCACCGCATTAACTTTAAGTTGGGCTTTATCTCGTTCATAAGTAATTTTAGCTAACTCAACTTGCGCCTGTAATGAATGCAACTGCCCTAATTCAGCATCAGCATTCAATTGTACTAAAAGAGCCCCTTTTTCAACTTGAGCTCCAGGAGTAAACGAAATCGTTTTTACCATACCCGCTAATTCTGTAGTAACATTCACCCCAACACGAGTCCGTAAGCTGCCAACGGCTTTCATCATAGGCTGCCATAAAGATTTTTCTGCTTTCATGGTGGAGACCGTAATTATCGGATTTTGCATGCTCGCAAAATAGCGTTTCATCATGAATCCTGTAAATGCTTTCCAGCCAAAGATCAAGCCAAAAAGTATCCCTACAGATACCAACATAATTGTCATTTGCTTTTTCAAGAAGTTCTCTCTTAATTTGTATCTAAATCTTAAACGTCATCCTCAACGCCATTAGGTTCAATGGCTCGGGCCTCATTCAGGATGATATCTCCGTCGCTTACACACATTCTTTTACGCACCAGGGCTTATGCCACCAGCCACCACCTAAGGCCTGGAATAAACCAGCCGTATCGTTATAACGTAAAGCCTGTGCCTGAATGCGGCTCAGCATTGCTTGTTGATACTGCTGTTGGGCGTTTAATAAATTAATGTAACTAACTCCACCTAAACGAAATTGCTGCACGGTCAACTTTAAAGCGTCATGTGCCGCATCCTCAGCGCGGATATCGGCTTGTAAGGTGCGCGCATCCGTCTCTATGGCACTTAAAGCATCTGCCACATTTTGAAACGCTTGCAAAACAGTTTGTTGATACTGAGCCTTCGCTTGGTCATATGCCGCAATAGCCGCCCGACGTTGAGCAAATAAAGCGCCCCCACGAAATAATGGTTGTGCCACAGCAGCACCAATCAACCAGACATTGTTAGGCCCTGTAAATAACTTGGACCAAGAAATATTAAGCCAGCCCTCATTACCACTTAGGGATACTTGAGGAAAAAGATTCGCCGTCGCAACCCCAACTTTCGCGCACGCTGAATGCAAGAGCGCCTCCGCAGCACGCACGTCGGGACGTTGGCGCACCAACATTGAGGGTATGCTTAAAGGCAACTCGGTGGGTAGTTTTAATCGATTTAAATCAAGTTTGGGTAAAGCTCCTTCAGGAAATTCACCGACCAATACGGATAAGGAATGCCTTGCTAAAGCCAAGTTTTTTTGCAATGGTGGCAAGGTCGCTTTAGACTGCTCCAATAAGGTTTGCTGCGTCAATACATCTGCTCGCGAAACCGCTCCCACATTAAATTGGCTGTTTAAGATATTTAATAAATCTTGTTCGATTTTAATTAAGCGGCGAGTTGCATCAATTTGCGCTTGATACGATGCGATATTTACAGCAGTAGTAACAATATTGGCAGCCAAAGTAAGGTGTGCCGCAATTTCTTCAAATTGTTGGTAGTCGACCTGAGCACGCAAGGACTCCAATTCTCGTCGTGAGCCGCCGAATACATCAAGCACATAAGAAACATTAAAGGCTGTACTGTAAATAGAGAACGTAGAGCTTTGACCGGGTGTACCAATTTGCGCCGTTGCATAACGTTGGCGCTGTACCCCGAAAGCGCCATTAATCGCTGGAAGTAACAAATTTCCGACTTGAGCCCGCCAATTTTCTCGCGCTTGATGCAGGGCGGCTGAAGCGGAGGCCAATGTAGGGCTATTGTCTAAACCTGCCTTAACTAATTGGTTAATTTCAGAAGACTGATAAAGTTCCCACCATAACAGAGGAATGTCCTTATTTTTAATAAAGGCTTGTGCTTCTCCTCCTATCCCGCGCGTTTTCACCGTCTTCGCTGGTAATGGCGACTCCGTATATTGCTTGACTGGCGGTAATGGAGGTGAACGAAAATTAGGCCCGACCATGCAGCCAGCCTGCAAAACTGAAAGAGTAAGTAGCCCCATAAACACACCAGGGCGAGATCTAAAACCAGGCACTAGCAACAATCCTTTGCAACTTATAAATTTATGACAGCTAATCTATCATGAATTGATACGAAAATGCATTGAAAAATCAGAGAATAAAAATAAAAGTATAAAAAATAAATTCTACTGCCTTTTGCCTCCGCGAATAATAATTGCATTACAAACAAATTACCTATATCATGAAAGCTCAATTAATGACCACATTGGACCAATAAAAGTCCATGGGGTCAATGTTAAGCTTAATTAATGAGAATTATTACCGTATTAGACAGTTATCCTCCTGACTTAAATGGAGGGGCTTATTTCACACATCGCCTCGCCTCATTACTACAAAAAAGAGGTCATGAAGTTTTAGTCATTTGTCCCTCTAAAACGGGAAAGCAAACTTACCAGGAATATGATGGTGTTCGCTTGTACGGAGCGCGTTCCTGGCCAGTGTTTCTTTATAAAAACTTTCGCGTTTGCTTACCCTTTTTTATTAAAAAAGGAATGCTTAACGCAATTAAAGACTTTAAGCCAGACCTCATTCATATTCAGGGCAAATTTATTTTAGGTGGAATTTGTTATCGGGCGGGCAAGAAAATGGGCTTACCCATGATAGCAACGAACCATTTTATGCCGGAAAATTTTTTCCACTATACCAAGCTCCCCAAACGTTTTGAACCCTGGTTTCACCGCACTTGCTGGCGCATTATTGTTGATATGCTTTCCCAAGTAGATGCCGTGACAACCCCAACTCAAACCGCGGCACAACTACTCAAAAACGCGCACTTAAAAAAAGAAGTGCATGCCATTTCTTGTGGTGTTGATTTACAAAAATTTAAACCAGGCCAGGATGCACAACAAATTCGCCAACGATTTGCCATACCTGAAAAACCCATTCTACTTTACACCGGCCGCCTGGATCTGGAAAAAAATCTATCCATGGTTCTGCATGCATTTCAGGCTGCCCGACAGCAGGTTGATGCTCATTTTGTATTAACAGGCCACGGAGCAGAACGCCGCCGACTAGAGCACCTGGCGCAGACATTAGGACTCAAAGAGCATGTAACCTTTACTGGGTACTTAACAGATGATGAGTATCCCAAAGTACATGGCTTAGCCCAATGTTTCGTAAACGCCTGCCCCGTTGAATTACAAAGCATTGTCGCCCTAGAAGCGATTGCTTCTGGATTACCCTTGCTAGCAGTTAACGCAATGGCCCTACCGGAATTGGTTACTCCAGGAATAAATGGCTATTTATTTGCAGAACATGATGTAAACACCCTCACCCAGCATTTGATAGAACTGCTCAATGATCCGGAAAAAAGCCGGCAAATGGGCAAGGCAAGTAGAAAATTAGCAGAACAACACGACATTCAACAAACTATAGAGCGCTATGAAACGCTTTATCAGGAGATAGTACACAAATGAAAACCGTATGGTCTAAGTACAAGGAACTCTGTAAAGATTCCCATTTCCTCTGGACGGCCCTGCTAGGCATCACCCTACTGATTTTTAGTTTTATTGCCGCCAATCAAGCTGGGCTCTATGCCTCGCAAGTAGCAGGCCAACAAGTAGACGATTTGATACTGCAACATTTGCCCATGCATAATGTTACATTCATCCATGTCTATGCTGCCCTATTCTTCTGGCTTGGTTTTACAAGCTACATCATCCTCCACCCCGAAAAAATACCTTTTGTCACCAAATCGGCCGCTCTGTTCATTCTGGTGCGCAGCGCATTTATCTGTCTTACTCATTTAGGAGCACCGACAAATGAATTAGCGATTCCCGAAAATCTCGCTTCTTTTTTCCTCTTTGATGGTGATCTCTTTTTTTCAGGCCATGTTGGCGGTCCATTTTTACTGATGTTACTTTTTTGGGAAAACAAAAAGATTCGTTATTTGTGTTTTATTGCCAGTGTATTTTTTGCCTGCATTGTACTGGTTGGCCACATCCATTACAGCATCGATGTTTTTGCCGCACCGTTTATTACTTATGGTGTCTATGCACTGTCCTGTACCTTTTTTACCAAAGACCATCGTCTATTTACCCAAAAAGTGCCTCCAACCACGACTAATTTTGTAAGGAATGAAACCAATGCCTAATGTAAAAATTATGGGAATGGGTCGCTATTTGCCGAGAAATAAAATTTTATCAACTGAATTGGATGCCAAACTTCAGTTAGCCGAAGGAAGCGTACAAAAAAAATCTGGTCTTATTTCGCGACATTTTGCCTCGATGGATGAAACCACCTCTTATATGGGAGCACAGGCTTCTCGTATCGCGGTAGAAAAAGCGCAGATCAACTTGACGGATCTGGATGCAATTATCAGTGCCTGTGGGGTTGGGGAGCAAGCTATTCCCTGTACTGCCGCCTTAATTCAACAACAATTAGGCCTCGAATCATCAGGGATTGCCTGCTTTGATGTAAACAGTACCTGCCTAAGCTTTATTACTGCATTTGATATTGCCTCTCATTTGCTCGCCAGCGGACGTTTTAAACGAATCTTAATTGTTTCCAGCGAAATCGCATCTGTAGGACTTAATTGGCAAGATATGGAAACTTGCACCATTTTTGGTGACGGTGCCGCGGCCTGTGTAGTAGAACAAAGCGAAGGGAGAGAACGTATTCTTTCAGCGCATCATGAAACTCATAGTATTGGCGCGAATATATGCAAAATCGATGCCGGTGGTACGCGCTATCCAACCCCAACTGTGGAGCAATCCCTATTCCATATGGAAGGAAAAAAAGTCTTTAAGTTAGCCTCAAAACTATTAGATAGTTTGATGGAAAATCTATTAAACAAAGCTCAGGTATCCCTAAGCGATATTCATTGGATTATTCCTCATCAAGCCAGCTTATTGGCCATGCAGCACATCCAAAAAAGACTAAATATTCCCCAAGAAAAGTATGTCTCCATTTACCCTCATCATGGTAATCAAATTGCGGCATCAATTCCCACCGCGCTATGTCACCTAATTGACAGTCAGCAATTACAACGCGGACAATTAGTGCTGCTTTTAGGTACTGGTGCCGGACTTGCAGCGGGCGGACTTATTCTGGAGTACTAAAATGGTTTCTGTAGTTACAGGAGCAACAGGTTGCTTAGGACTGAATTTAACTCAGCGTTTACTGGAGCAAGGAGTTGAGGTCATCGCCTTAGGGCGCAATCAAGCATTGGGAAAAATCCTGGAGCACGCGGGGGCTCGTTTTATTAACGTGGACTTACACGATAAAGTAAAACTAAAAAAAGTAATTCCTCAAGAAGCACAAACCATATTCCATTGTGCCGCCCTCTCTAGCCCCTGGGGCCGTTATCAAGATTTTTATACTGCTAATGTTTTGGGAACACAACATATCATTGACAGTACCGCAGAAACAACGCGCTTAGTCCATGTCTCATCCCCAAGCATTTACTTTGATTTTAGCGAGCGACATAACATCAAAGAACAAGAACCGTTACCAAAAGAACCCGCAAATCATTACGTCAAAACCAAATTAATGGCGGAAACCTTGATTGATAAAGCCTTCCGAGAAAAGAACCTTAACGTGATTACCCTACGTCCTCGCGCCATCTTCGGTCCCTATGACCGAGCAATTTTCCCCCGCTTATTACAAAGCGAACGCAAAGGTATGTTACCCATTATTGGTACAGGACAAAATCTTATTGATATTACCTACGTTGAAAATGTAGTAGAAAGCCTGCTCTTAGCCGCAAAAGCCGCCCCTCAATTTTGTGGGAACAAATATAATATCACTAATAACGAGCCCCAAACCTTAATCCACATACTGAAGCAATTATTTGACGCGCTGCAAAAGCCTTTTATGCCTAAATTTATTCCTTATGCTCTAGCCAAAAACTATGCTGCATGTTTGGAAAAAATTTATCGTTTACCATTTATGCATTCAGAACCTCGCTTAACGAAATACAGCGCTGGGGTTTTATCTTTAGGACAAACTTTAAATATAGAGGCGGCGCAAAAGGATTTAGGTTATCGGCCACTATTTAGTATTCATCAAGGAATAGCGCGCTTCGCAAAGTGGTACCAACATCATGATTGAATATCAACTATTTGAAGCCGGATATTGCAAACATTGCGAGCGGATGACTCTAAAATCTGGGCGGATGCAGCAATGCGACTACCCTGCACTTTGTGCCTTAATTAAGCATCCTAAACAAGGCTATATTTTATTTGATACCGGTTATAGCGAGCGCTTCTTCCAGCTGACACAAAAATTTCCTTTTTCACTGTACCGACGACTGACCCCAGTAGTATTAAAAAAATCCCTAAAACAACAATTAGAAGAACAGCATATTTCCGCAAGCGAGATTCGCACCATTGTTATTTCGCATTTTCATGCCGATCATATTGGTGGTTTAAAAGATTTTCCCAATGCTCAATTTATCTGTCATCCTGAAGCCATCAGCGGTATCGATAAGAAAAAGGGCATCCGAGCCTTACTGAAAGGTTTTTTACCTGACTTACTTCCCAAAAATTTCTATGACCGTTTAGTTCTTCTAAAGCACGAAATAGCTCTACCCGCAGAATTAGCCCCGTTTACGTCTGGTTTTGATTTATTTAATGATGGCCAATTAACAGCCATACCTTTGCCTGGCCATGCCAAAGGACAAATTGGTTTGTATTTTAAAACCATTGAGGGCAATGAAACTTTTTTAATTGCCGACAGTTGCTGGCATCAAGAAACCTTTAAAAAATTAATTTACCCCAGCAACCTGACTTATCTAATCCATGAGGATAAGCAAGCATACCAAAACACTATTTTGCAGTTACATCAATTGCATCAACAAAACCAAGCTATGGATATTATTCCTGCGCATTGCCAACACATTCGCGATCGCATTAAAAAGGTAAGCTCATGATTCTTAGATTACTTTATTATTATTTCAAAACTCAATACTTAAGCCTGTGTTTTCGTAACCGCGAACAATTGTCTGTCTATCAGGAAAAGCGATTTAAAAAGTTGGTGAAAAAGACTTTAGTGAAATCCCCCTTTTATCAGCCCTATTTAGATAAGCCATTTACTCAGTGGCCAATCATCAATAAAAAAGTAATGATGCAGCATTTTGATGAAATTAATACGGTAAATATAAAAAAAGACCATGCCCTGGAGGTTGCTTTACGTGCGGAAAACTCACGTGATTTTTCACCATTAATTGGTGATATTGCAGTTGGCCTTTCCTCTGGAACCTCAGGCAATCGGGGATTGTTTCTTGCTAGCCCCCACGAGCGAGATGCCTGGGCTGGCATTTTATTGGCAAAAGCCCTACCACAAGGCTTAAAAAAACAGGAGCGCGTTGCTTTTTTCTTACGCGCGAACAATCAGCTCTACACCACCTTAAGTAACAGTAAAAAAATCCAATTCCATTTTTTTGATTTGCTTGAACGCTTTGATGCCCATAAAGAACGGCTTACCCAATTACAACCTACCATTCTCTCTGCGCCTGCCAGTGTTTTATTAGCTTTAGCTAAACAATGCGTGGCAATAAAACCACAAAAAATCTTTGCTGTGGCCGAGGTTTTAGAGTCCCGTGATGCGGCCATCATCGAGAAGGCCTTTGCTTGCCCAGTGTCGCAGGTTTATCAATGTACTGAAGGATTTTTAGCCATCAGTGATAAACAAAGTAATCGTTTATTAATGAATGAAGCGTTTTTAATTATCGAAAAAGAATGGATTGATGAGCGGCGGTTTGTCCCCATCATTACCGACCTATTACGTACAACCCAACCGATTATTCGCTATCGCCTCGATGATGTATTAATCGAAGAACCATCCACCAGTGTCTTTACCCAATTAAGCGGCATTGAAGGACGAATTGGGGACATTTGCTATGCCACCAAAGAGAATAAGGTGCTACCTGTTTTTGCAGATCTGATTCGCCAAAAAATGGCCTCATTTCCCTTTGAGTTTGATGACTACACCATTCAACAGCATGATTTAAACCAATTTAGCATTCAAATCACCCCGGAATTAGTTGAAAAAGAAGCCTTAATTACTCACTTAAATGAGCTTTTTCAAGATTATGATCGCCCTAACTGGGAATGGCAGCCTTTTGTTAAAAAGGAATTAAGTGCGAAGAATCGCAGGATTCAGGCCACACCGCAATTGATAAATAAAATTCAACATAAGAGGTAGCCCGAGTAAAAATAAGTATTATGCGGAAGATAAAGACCGCGTTTAACGTAATGTCTGGCGAGCAACATGTTCCGTTTCACTCCCAAAAGCAAATTGACTCAGCATCTGCTTTGTTTTAGCATCCTTCCCAATCAGATTACTAGAAAGCAACTCATGCTCATCCATAAAAAAATAGATGCTCAAGGCAATTACCTGCAGTTTCCAGGAATTACCGTCATTGCCGATATGAGTGATAAAAATGAAGCGTTCTGGTTACAAGTCCATGAGTTTCTTAATAAGACAAAAACGTTATGTAGCTATTATGCGCCCCTCCCTTATTCTAGTTATCATATGACCACTAATCACTTGTATATTCAAAGTGATTACCCCAATAACTGGCCAGTATTGCTCAGTGACGAACGATTCCAACACTTACACGCCAGATTACAAGCGAATCACTTTACTCCTACAGCAACAGTTGTCGGTATTAAGGTGTCTTACGCCTTGCAATTAAATTTAACACTCCCCCAATCCCAACATGATTTAATTAATACGATCGCAGATGAGTTCGACATACAAAATAAAATCCCCAAAACATTCCATGTTACGTTAGCTTATGCGTACAAGGAACTGAGTGATTCACAAATTATGGCCCCTGAAATAGAACAACTCGCGTCTTTGTGCCTTGGCAAAGAACTTAGTCTGCAGCCACCTAGACTATGTTTTTTCCATGACATGCAGCAATTCTTCTCTTGGGATGGGAAAAATAATCCGTTTAAATGAACCTCAAACGTAGCCTTGATGCTGTGCTGCATCAAGGCGGCGAAAAACTCATTAATGCGATCAAAGATGAGATGCTCGTTGAATACCATGACCAACATTAGTCACGTCTTTACCAAAACCTCTAACTGTACCACATGCAGTTAGCATCCCTACTGTGGCTAAAAAAACACAAACCATTATTATTTTTTTCGCTCTGTTCATGATTTTCCTCTCTTCTTGAGTTTGAAAATAGGGCGTTTCTTTACTTATTTTAGTCCACATTCTGCTAACCCGCCAAAAAAGAATCACTATGAATTTTATTGGCTCTTCCCAAATGCCTCTTTTGGTAAATAGAAAAAAAGAAGAACAGTCAGAAAGGTATATTTTCTATAAAAATATTGATAAATTAAGGGGCTTATAAGAAAGACAGGGATTTAAATTTGCGCTCGCTCTTATTAACAGGTCTTTGTTGTGCCGCTTTATCGACAGGCTGTAAACTTCATAGCGTGACATCAAGTCATACGCCTCAAATTAGTGCACACAATTTAGCAGTAACTCATGTTTATAAGATCCCCAAAACCAATCAATCCAAGAGTTGCCTTACTCGATTTAATGATCCTCAACTACATCAGCTGATTACCATAGCGCTAACAGATGGGCCTGATATGCGTAGCGCCTGGGCTCGGATTGATCGCGCCCGACAAATTGCTAAAGGTGCTTTCTCAACACTTTGGCCTTCAGCAGATATCAAAGGCTCAATTGCCCAAGACCACTTTTCCTTTCACGGAGTAGTTCCCCCGCCATTCACTGAAATAGTAGCGAACCAAGCCCGCATCGCAAACCTGGCATTAAATTTTAACTATGAACTGGATTTATGGGGTAAAAATCGGGAAACCTTTGCCAGCAGCGTCAATGAAAGTTTTGCGGCACATATGGATATGGAGGAAACACGGTTAATTTTAAGCTCAACCATAGCCTCAGTTTATTTTGACCTACAAAATAATCTACTTCAGCAACAATTGGCCAAAGAAAACGTACGTATTTTAGAAGAACTAGAGTCGATTGTTACCGATCGCGCCAAACAAGGTGTGGAATCGGACATTCCGGTAAAAACAGCCATCTCAAGCACCCAAGCCGCACGCCTCTCGGTTGATGACTATCATCGCGCAGAAATGCAGGCACGTCACCAATTAGCAGCCTTAATGGGTAAAAATCCGTTTAACACAGAGATAGAAATCACCAAATTTATTTATGATAAACAAGAATTAGCATTACCCAAAATAATTCCTGCTAATTTACTCGGACGCCGACCCGATATTGTTGCCACGCGCGCTCGTGCTCAAGCTGCAGCACATCTAATTAAAGTAGCCAAGGCAGCCTTTTTTCCCAATATTAATTTAAGTGGCGTGCTTAGCTTGCAATCATTTTATTTTAGCAAACTGTTCCATATTGCCCTGCAAACTGAGGGAGTTAAAGCCGCGCTCGAATTGCCTATTTTTGATGCAGGAGCCCGTAAAGCTAATCTAGGCGTAAAGCGCGCGGAGTATGAACTTGCAGTGAATCAATACAACCAAACGATTTTAAATGCCTTACGTGAAGTCAGCGATCAAATGACGGCGCTACAAACATTGAATAAACAAGTTCATTCTCAAGAAAAAGCACTGCATGCTACCGAAACCAATTACCGCTTATTTCGTTCACGTTATGACAGTGGTGTCATTGACTACGTGCAGCTCCTTGAAATAAAACAATTAGTAGTACAACAAAAATCACTACTCATTAGTTTACAAACCCGTCAAAAACAAGCTTTTGTAGCCTTATTAGCAGCCCTTGGTGGCGAGGTATCGTTATGACCAAAAAAGAAGAAAGTGGTGGTGCAACCCAAGAGACCCTACATAAACGTAAGATAGCCATGTTGGCCCTAGGCGGTCTATTTTTATTTATTGCTATTGTCTGGTTTATCTATTGGCTAATTTGGGGGCAATTTGAAGAATATACCGATGATGCTTATGTTAGCGGTAATTTGGTCCAACTCATGGCACAAATACCAGGAACCGTTGTTGAAGTTCATACCGAAAACACGCAATTGGTAAAAGAAGGACAGCCCATCATTAAAATGGATCAGGCTGACTACACCATAGCCTTGCAAAAAGCCAAAGCGGATCTAGGCCAAACAGTACGCCAAGTACGTCAATACTTTGAAAATGCGGCCCAAGCCCGACAAAACGTAATCTTAGATAAAGCAAATCTAATCAAAGCACAACTGGACGTAAAACGTCGTAAAGGATTGGTAGGTAACCGAGCCGTATCTCGTGAAGAAATGCAGCACTTCCAAACAGCCTTAGATGCCGCTCAAGCGAGCTATAATGCCTCCCTACGCCAATTAGATGCTGCAAATGCATTAATTGAAAACACCAATCTATACAGCCATCCATTGGTAGAAACCGCTAAAGCAAATCTAAAAAACGCCTATTTAAACTTCCACAGAACAACTGTTGTTGCTCCTGTCACCGGATTCATTGCAAAACGCAACATTCATCCAGGACAACAAATTGCGCGAGACACCGCGATGCTTGCGATTGTCCCCTTACATGATACCTGGGTTGATGCTAACTATAAGGAGTCTTCACTGGAACATATCCGCGTAGGCCAACCAGTTATTCTCTATGCAGATGCCTATCCGGGTATAACCTATCATGGCAAAGTGCTAGGACTCAATGCAGGAACGGGTTCTGCATTCTCCTTGCTCCCACCACAAAATGCTACGGGAAACTGGATTAAAATCGTACAGAGATTGCCCATACGTATTCAGCTTGATGAAAAAGAGGTAGCAGAAAATCCCTTACAAATAGGACTATCAATGCGGGTTACGGTCAATACGAGCAACCGCGATGGCAGTAGAATGCCAACGACCAATAAGACGCTTTTTAAATATAAAACGACCGTCTTCGCTGACCAATTAGCCAAAGTAGACACGCTTATTGACACCATATTAAAAGCAAACTCCCCAGACATGTCTTTAGCCAAGGCCAATAAGCATGACTGAGTTTCCTCCACTAACAGGCAGTCGGCTGGCATTAATGACCTTTTCCTTGTCATTAGCCATTTTTATGAATGTGCTTGATGTATCCATTGCCAATGTAGCGATACCAACCATTGCCGGAGATCTTGGCGTAAGCCCAGATAATGGTACTTGGGTCATCACGTCTTTTGCCGTAAGCCAAGCCATCATGCTACCACTTACCGGATGGCTGGCGCGCCGTTTTGGTGAAGTTCGCCTATTTCTATTTTCTACGGCCCTATTTACCATTGCTTCCGTGCTCTGCGGTTTATCATTTAATCTGCCCATGCTAATTTTTTTCCGAGTGGTTCAAGGAGCTGTTTCTGGCCCAATGATTCCTTTGTCACAAAGTATCTTACTGGCAAACTATCCCCCCGAAAAAAGAGGCCTGGCTACGGGAATCTGGGCGATGACTGCGGTAGTTGGCCCCATACTTGGGCCGATTCTGGGGGGGTATATTACTGATAATTATACCTGGCCCTGGATTTTCTATATTAATGTCCCTGTGGGTATTTTTTCGGTGATTTTTACCATGATCACACTATCAGGAAGAGAAACCCCCATCATCAAGCGCCCAATCGATTATGTCGGTTTAATCTTATTAATTATTGGTATTGGCTGTTTACAAGTTTTATTAGATAAAGGTCATGACCTCGATTGGTTCCACTCGAATATCATTATTGGCTTAAGTATTATTTCCTTAATCGCGCTAAGCTTTTTAGTCGTTTGGTTACTTACACAGTGCGATCCCATTATTGACCTGTACTTATTTAAAAATAGGAGTTTCACCATTGGGGTTATTTGTCTTACCCTAGGCTTTTTAGTCTATTTTTCTAACGTCGTTATTTTCCCGTTGTGGTTACAAACACAAATGGGGTATACCCCGACCTGGGCCGGCCTTGCTGTAGCGCCTGTAGGGATTATCCCTTTTATTCTTACTCCTGTGGTTGGAAATTACATGGGTAGATTTGACTTACGCATAGTAACAAGTATCGGTTTTGTGGTGTTCGCCCTTACCTCCTACTGGCAATCCTTATTCTATACAGACATTGGCTTCCTCCAGCTTATTGAGCCACGTTTTGTACAAGGATTCGGCCTTGCCTTTTTCTTTACCCCGCTGGTTGCCATGATTTTAGCGGACCTGCCTCCTGAAAAAATGGCAAGTGCTCTGGGCTTGGGTAATTTCTTCCGAATCCTTGGGGGAAGTTTTGGAACATCAATTAGTGTCACCTTATGGAATGATCGAGAGGCGTTACACCAAAGTCATCTCGTAGAATATGTCAATGCCTTTAGCCCCTTCACTCAACAAGCACTTGAGCAATTACACTCATTGGGAATCCATGGTTTAAAACGTTTTGGTGTACTTTATGAAACCATCATTAATCAAGCATTCATGCTGGCTACAAATGACATATTCAGAGCTTCCGCGTGGGTATTTGCTTTTTTACTGGTACTAGTTTGGCTGGCTAAACCAACTTATGTGAAATCTGGTGGTCCAATTGCTGCAGAATGATTGTTTATAAAACAATTTTTCTCTATAATCCGTTTCGATTTTAAACAATAAGGTGCTTTAAAATGAAGAAATGGATTGTACTGGCAGCATCAAGCCTTATGGCAGTGAACGCTCATGCAAAAGAGTTTTACTGTGGCTATAAAGATTATTTTCGTTTAAGCGATGACACACACCCAGAGATTCATATTGTCAATGCATTTAGCGATCAAGATATTATTCTGCAAGTGATTGGTCCACGCAGCTTTCTTATCAGAGATTCTTATCAATGCAAAAGTGGATATGCCCATGTTACTGTCGCCTATGATGCAGAAAATTGGTGCGTACTTGACATCAAAGATGGTCCCTACATGAATCACCCTAGAGTAAACGCATCTTGCAATGGTATTCGTTATCTTGAAACTGAATATGATGGCTGGGGTAGCTATTCCTATACAATTAAATTGGATTAACAGTCCGTTCTTACGCGCGTCATCTCGAATACAGTGAGAGAGCTCCTGAATGAGGTATCTGTAGTAGCATGCTACATTCAGGAGAGCCTTCATCGTAAACGCCTAGGGTGACGCAGTTATTGATACGTCCTCCTTCCTAGCTTAGACTTGACAAGAACTGATCAATTAAATAACATATCAATCCAAATTTAATCATGAGAAACAAAAATGACTGACTTTTTCCGTAGTCGCCAATCAAAACAATTAGTAGGAGATGTTGGTGTTGGCGCTCTTAATGCTGCAAAAAATGGGGTTTTTGGCGGTCTTTTAATTGGTGCTACTATTCCAACTGTTGGCTCTCTCGTTATGACTGCAAGTGCTGCAGCTTTAGGCGGAGCGCTTTTGGTTGTTCCAGCAATGATGGCCTATAAGGCATTCATTAATGCTGACTATTTCGATCAATCTAGCTCTTTTCTTGACTTCATGGAAAATACTGGCTTCAGAGCGGCCTTTGCTTTTACTGCAGGTTGTATGGGAGCTGCTATTTTAGGAACAGCAATACTCCAAGTGGGTGTAGCCTGCCTCGCGGCTTCACTCACGTTCAGCCTTCTTAACAAAGTAACGCAAATGATTATTGGGGCAACAACCAATGCTTATTCCGCAGAACCGCAGTTAGTGGCACGAGTAACCGCATAATCCATCACTTACTCGTAGTAATGTAACCCTGGTTGCTTGCAACCAGGGTTACTTTTATGCATTTTTAGTTCCTTTAGCCTTAGTCACATCAAAAGACCATCCTCCACCTAACGCTTTAATCAACTGCACACTAGCGATTTGTCGACGCGTACGAATATTGACTGAAGCAAGTTCGGACTGCAATGCAATATTTTCAGCAACCACAACTTGTAAAAAGGTCACTAACCCCCCCTGATAGCGATATTGCTCTTGAACCCAGGCACGCATTGCCGCTCGAGTCGCAGCATCCTGCGTTACACGCTCCTTATCCAATTGCTTCATCGCAATAAGATTATCCTCAACATCCTGGAATCCCGTTAAAACCGCCTTCCGATAAGCTGCTACAGCAGCAAAATAATCAGCTTTGGCCTGATTTAATAAGCTGCGTAATCGCCCCCCATCGAAAACGGTAACTTCGGCAATTGGTTGGATAAGCGTTAACAAACTCAAGGGCCCAATAGACCAAAACACGCTGGGCTTAGAAATTAGATTCCCTATAGAGCGACTTTGAAAACCACCACTTCCAGTTAAATTAAATTGCGGAAAAAAGGCCGCTCGAGCAACACCTATACTGGCATTAGCCGATTGCACTCGATGCTCAGCCGCCACAATATCCGGTCGACGCTCTAATAAGGTTGATGGCATATTCGGCGCAATAGCTAAGAGTTTCTTCGGGAGTTTCGCTGGAGCTAAAGAAAAATTAGAGGGAATCTCCCCTACTAACACAGCAATGGCATGTTCCAACTGCGCTCGATTTAAGCGCATCTCTTCTGCCATAGTTTTGGCATTTTGCAGTTGTGTTTCCGCCTCATCCACATCAGCAATAGGAGCCGCTCCTCCTTTATGACGTTGTTGAGTTAAATAAAGCGCCTTCTTATAAGCAGCAACGGTTTGATCTAAAATACGTTGCTGTTCATCACTGCCCCTTAACGCAAAATAATCACTAGCAAGCTCCGCGTGTAAGCTCAGATGAATCGCAGCCACATCAGCAGCACTAGCCTTCGCCGTCTGAGCGGTGGCAACGATTTGATTACGAACAGCTCCCCAGGCATCAAGCTCATAACTGAGATAACCACCTGCTAAAAATTGATTATAAACAAAAACCGTAGGCGGATTTGCAACCGTGCGTGAGTTTTGCTGCCTGTCCCCGTTGAATAACCCCTGCAATGTAGGGAAAAGGGCTGCGCGCGCAACTTGAGCTAACGCATAAGCATCCTGATAGTGGGCAAATGCTATTTTTAAATCTTGGTTCGCCATCGTCAAGCGCTCTTCCAAATCATTAAGAATTGGATCATTAAAGGCTTGCCACCAAGCATCCGGCTTAACCAACCGCGGTTTGGCCGTTACTTTTTTCCAAGTTCCAGTCTCTTTAAAATGCTCCGGAACAGGCATGAACGGGCGCTCATATTTTGGTGCCAGTGAGCAACCGGCTAAAACCCAAACCATTAAACTAGAAATACTCAGTTTTTTCATGAGGCTACCCGTACCACTTCATCATTGGAAATTGAATCCGGGGGATTTAAGACTATGCGTTCCCCAGGGGTCACGCCGGTAGCAATTTCCACTTCAGCACCAAAATCGCGACGGATGGTTACTGATTTTAATTGAATCTTATTGTTTTTATCGACCACCGCAACCTGTAAACCTGCTGCTTGGAAAATTAAGGTATTAACCGGCAAACGCACCGTATTAGGTGGCAGCGGAAAGGTAAACCAAACTTCGGTATAACTACCCGATAACATCAACTCCTCTTTATTTTCTGCCGTAAATTGCGCCAACAACGTGCGTGTGTTCGGATCAATGGCTCTAGCCGTCTCGAACAATTTCGCCATAAACACTTTATTTGGATGTTCTGAAAAATGTAAGCTGACCTGCATGTCGTCTGTCAGGCGGGTGGATAAATTTTGCGGTACCTTGACATAAATGCGCAGCGGATTTGTTTGCGCAATACGAAATAAAGGTTTCGCGGTGGTACTACTGCCCTCATTAATCAAAGCACCTATGTCGGTAGCACGCGCAGTAATTACTCCATCAAAAGGTGCGATGACTCGCTGAAACCCAACTAACTTGTTTAAACGCACAAGGTTTTCTTTGGCAGAAACCATTGCGGCTTGCAGCGCCTTCGCACTGCTTACCTTCTCATCGGTTTCTTGCTTGGATACCGAATCGGTTTTTAATAAATTCACCCAACGCTTTGCGGTAGATTGAGCGAGAGTACTGTTAGCAATTGCCGTATTTAAATCAGCTACGGCTTGACGCTGTTGAGCATCAAGTTCTGGCGTTTCAATTTCAGCAAGTAAATCACCAGCCTTAACATGACTACCAATATCAACATACCACGTTCGCACATAGCCATTCGTACGCGCAAAAATAGGAGCTTCATGCCAGGCCCAAACGTTACCTGGCAAAATAATTTTGTCTGTTCCCTTCGCCGTCGTTGCCTCAAGAACCCGCACTACAGTGACCGCCTCGGCAATGGTGCGGTTACGTAAAACAATGGCGGCATGAATGCGAAAGATAATCAGCAACAGCACAATAAGTAAGAAAATAGCAATGCCGATCACATAATGACGATGCCGTTTGTCTTTAAGGTGTAATTGCATTTTTTCAAACATTTTTGTTCCTTTGCTTCGTCTTCGCGTTCAATTTACGCTCGTGAATTACATAAAAAACCGTCGGCACAAAAAAGAGCGTGGCTATAGTTGCAAACGATAAACCACCGATTACCGCCCTTCCTAAAGGTGCATTTTGCTCGCCACCATCACCCAAACCCAAAGCCATAGGTAACATGCCGATCACCATGGCAGAAGCAGTCATTAATACAGGACGCAAACGGGCTCTTCCTGCTTCAAGTGCAGCCGTAAAAGGATTAGGCGTGGTCGACAAATGATCTCTGGCAAAACTAATGATCAAAATACTGTTGGCAGTGGCCACCCCCATACACATAATTGCCCCAGTCAATGCTGGTACACTTAACGGGGTATGGGTTAAAAACAACATCCAGGCAATTCCAGCTAATGCGGCAGGTAATGCAGTAATGATGATAAAAGGATCCAACCAAGATTGAAAATTAATAACAATCAACAGGTATACCAGTAAAATAGAAAATGCTAAGCCCCAATAAAGACCTGAAAAGGCATGAGCTTGGGTATCTATTTGCCCTCGAATCGCAACCGAAGAACCTTTAGGCAAATCTTTTTTGGTCTCATTCAATACCTTTTGAATGTCCTTAGCCACAGCGCCAAGATCACGGTCTTGTATTGAGGCAAAAATATCAATTACCGGCTGCACATTATAGTGGGACTCAACGGCAGAGGTCCAAGTGCGCTTGACCTGACTCACCGCTCCTAAAATTTGTACTTGGCTTGGCAGGGTTAAGGTTCCAATAGGAAGATTCTCCAAGGCCTGTAGCGAATTCATCACATATTGTGGTGCTTGCGTAACTACTGGATATGAAACGCCATTCCGAGGATCAAGCCAAAAAGTCGGAGAGGTTTGAAAGCTTCCGGATAAACTAATTAATAAATCCGATGCAATATCCGATTGAGTAAAACCGATTTCTTTAGAAAGGCTCCGATCCACATCAACCAATAAAGTCGGATAATTATCTGCTTGCCGAGTACGCACATCAGCAAGGCCAGGAATCAATTTAAGTTTACGCATCAACTGATTCGCATATTGAGCATTCTCTTTTCTTTTTAAGCCAATAATTTGAATATTAATTGGTGAGGGTAGCCCAAAGTTAATAATTTGATTCACAATATCTGCCGGTAAAAAAGCAATGGAGACAGAGGGAAACTCATTATTTAAAACCGTTCTTAATTTACGAACATAATCAGGGCTAGGACGATGCCCCTCTTTTAAGGAAATTAAAATATCCGCATCTTCAGGCCCAATCGTTGCCGAGTTACTGTAAGACAAGTTAATACCACTTACTGGCAAGCCTATATTATCCACAATACTATCTAGCTCATCCGCGGGAATAATATGGCGAATTACGGTATCCACGTTATCAACGAGGCGAGCAGTATCCTCAACCCGAGTTCCGGTTGGGGCTCGTATATGCAATTTAATTTGTCCAGCATCTACATTTGGGAAAAAATCAGAACCTAACCACGGCCAGAGCAAAAATAAGGAAACCAAGACAATAGCTAAAAAACAAGGAATAAAAAACTTTGCGTTTTTTAAAGCCGAAGCAAGCAAATCACAATAGCGCAGACGAAACTCTGCAAATTTATGTTCAAAAGCCTCATGCATACGCACGAAACGATTGCTGCTTGCAGGTTTATCTGCGGACAAATCATGTTTCTTTAATAGATATTTGGCTAAGGTAGCAACTAAGGTCCGTGACAAAATATAAGACATCAGCATGGCGAAGACAACGGCTTCAGCCAAGGGAACAAATAAATACTGCGCAACACCCCCTAAGAAAAACATGGGTACAAACACAATACAAATACATAAAGTAGATACTAACGCGGGGATAGCAATTTGTTTCGCGCCATCCAAAATCGATTGTTCTACTTCTTTGCCTTGCTCCAAATTCCAATTAATATTTTCAATCGCAACCGTCGCATCATCAACTAAGATTCCTACAGCCAGAGCCAATCCACCTAGGGTCATAATGTTAATGGTTTCACCCAACGCAGAGAGAATGGTAATTGAAGCAATGATTGATAAAGGAATTGAGATCGTAATAATAAAAGTACTACGAATGCTACCTAAGAAGAGTAAAATCATCAGTCCAGTTAATGCGGCAGCAATCATCCCTTCCATAATAACCCCTTGAATCGCCGCCGTCACAAAGATTGATTGGTCCGCGAATTGCGTCAAATTTAAGCCTTCCGGCAAAATATCTTTAACTTTAGGCAACAACTCTTTGATTTGCTTAATAATATCTAAAGTAGATGCATTACCTGATTTTTGAATGGACATCATTACTGCACGCTGTCCATCCACCCGTACGATATTCGTCTGGGGCGCAAACCCATCTCGTACATGGGCGACATCACGAATAAAAAGCACTCGTCCAGGAGTAGATGCAACCGGAAAATCATTCATTTGATCAACAACAAGTGGGCTGCCATTAAGTTTGACAATGTACTCATAAGAACCAATCTTTTGAGTCCCCGCAGGAACAATTAAGTTTTGTGCTCCAATTGCCGCATTAATTTGTTGAGCCGATACGCCATAGGTTTGCATGGCTTTGGGATCGAGATCGACTTGAATTTGCCGAGTTTTCCCACCATAGGGAAAAGGAATTGCAGCCCCCTGCACTGTCGCAAGCTGTGAGCGTAAAAAGTTATTCGCTAAGTCATTCAGGTTTTGCTCGGGAATAGTTGCGCTGGATAATACTAATTGCAATACAGGTACTGTTGATGCTTTATAATTTAGAATTAATGGCGGTAATGAGCCTGGGGGTAGGTTTTTTAATATAGTTTGGGAAATCGCCGTTACCTGGCTTAGAGCCACATCAATATTGACCCCGGGATGGAAAAACAATTTGGTAACACTGACACCAAGCAAGGATTCCGATTCAATATGCTCAATATCATTAACCGTAGTCGTTACGGCTCGCTCAAAAACACTAGTGATGCGGTTCCCCATTTCATCAGGCGGCAAGCCTGTGTAATTCCACACTACACTAACGACAGGAATATTAATATCTGGAAAAATATCGGTAGGAGTGCGCATTATTGTTAATGGGCCAATGATGAGTAGCATCAGCGCTAAAACAATAAAGGTGTAAGGTCGCGACAGTGCAATCCATACAATCCACATAAAACAGTCCCTGTCACATCAAGTAAATAGCTTAGCAGTATAACAATAAAATATGGGCAAAATAAGATTTTGCGAGCATTTTAACCCGCATAATCAAGGTATTACTAACTTAAGTCAATAATTTGCCCACAACGAACAAATCCCCGAAATCCATGGGTACTTATATCGGGCAAAGCCCCATCATTATAGTGGTAAAGCCACATTTTTGACCTAATTTCGGGATCTAAAGTGGTTAACTGCTCAAAATGAGCATGCACGCCACTGGGTGTCAACAAAGTTTCACAATCATGAAACACAATAGTGGCTTCTTCATAGTATTTTTTAAACTGGTCAGGAGTAAATTGCGTGTCCGCAGTGATAAAAAATTTCTTTTCTTGGTAGGTGATATCCAAACCATAACATGGCATTAAACAGCCATTGGAATGCACGTGGACGGTTTTAATCAAATTTATTTGTAACCCCTCCCATTCAAAGCATTGTCCATTAGCAACCGTTTGCACCGAAAAGAAATCACCCAATGTTGCATCAACCTCATTCAGGGTTTTTAAACCACCACTAAGCGAATGCTCCCAAAGCATATCAGCCAACTCTTCATGCACAATCAGCAAAGGCTTTCCATTATGCGACACAAACTTGCGTTGTAGTGCAAACCACTCCATACCACCCACATGGTCTGCATGCAAATGGCTAATATAAACCGCATCGATCTCTTCAGCAGTATAATTGGCTTTAGTTAATGAAAAGCGAATATCGGTACCACAATCAATTAATAGCTTTTTGCCATTATCTGTAAGAAGCAGCATATTGGATTGATAATTCAAAGGATCGCTACCCAATCCACTTGCGGTGCCTAAAAATAATAATTTCATTAAATAATCCTAATTAATACTGCTTGTCCTAAATGAAAAAAATACAATTACTTACTCTTAAAGAATAGCATTTAAAATTAGTTATTAAAAATACCCTGGTTAGCACAAAATAGTCTATCTTTTTAATAATAACTAGCTGTTTACACACGGTTAATGTGCATGAAATTAAATTTGAAAAATACTCGGCTTATCAACTGCTTTTTTTTCTTTTTGGCAATTACGCTAATTTGCCTAATTTATTGTTTATTTAAATTAAAATACTACTCCGCACAAGAAATGTTCATCGAGTTGGATCGCCACAAAGCCTATTCAATCGCCGATGAATTACGCCAAAGCTCGGATGATTTAACCACTATGGCTCGTCTTTATGTGACAACCAGCAATAAAAAATACCGAAATTATTATGAGCAAGTCTTAGCAATACGTAATGGTCTGGCACCCCGCCCGGTGAAATATGACGAACCCTATTGGGATTTAATTATTGCCAACAAAAGCCCCAAAGACTATCAAACACCTAAATCTCTGGCAGAAATGATGTTAGAACATCATTTCACCTTAAACGAGTTTGCCCTTCTGGCTAAGGCTGAAAATAAAAGTAATACATTAACGCAAATCGAAATAAAGGCGATGAATGCCGTAGATGGAAAATTTCAAGACAGCTCAGGACATTACAACATCCAGGGAAAACCAGATCCAGATCTGGCGCAAAAACTGCTCTTTAATGATGAGTACATGAATACCAAAACGGAAGTCATGCAACCCATTCGGGAATTTTTTGCACAGGTCAACTCACGCGTTCAACGCACCATTCTCAGCATTGAGGCCCAAGTACAGCATACCATTTCCATATCCTTAGGGCTTGCATTTTTATCAACAATCATCATGATATTTTCGATAGTGCAAACTCTAAGATCTTTATCTAAAGCCAATGAAGAAAATGACTTGCTGCTGCTCAATATCTTACCCGAATCAATCGCCTCTCGCCTTAAGTTAGGTGAGCAAAACATTGCGGATGAATATCCTCAAGCAAGTGTGATGTTTGCGGACATTATTAATTTCAGTGAATTAACCGACCAATTAGGCCCTAAAAAAACAGTCACCATTTTGAACAAATTGTTTGCAGAACTCGATAGTATTACCGAGCAATACCATGTAGAAAAAGTGAAAACGATTGGTGACAACTATATGGCAGTTTCTGGTGTTCCCGTGCAAACCACTCGCCATGCTATAAATATGGCAAATTATTCTCTTGCTGTTTTAGAACGTATGCACGCCTTTAACATATCACAGCAAATGAATCTGCAATTTCGCATAGGTATGACCTATGGAACAGTAATTGCGGGAGTAATTGGGCATAAGAAATTTTTATACGATGTCTGGGGCAACGTAGTCAATTTAGCCAGTCGCTTAGAAAAAAGTGCTCTGCCTAATAAGATTCACATCTCGGAAAAGATGGCTTTTATGCTGGAGGAAGAGTTCATTATTGAACCTTATGATACGATTACGGTAAAAGGTTTTGGGCCGATAAAGACTTATTTTTTGTTAGGTAAAAGAGACGATGTCGTAGGTGAAAAATAGTAGAGAATCTGCTCTGTTCTCAATAGCTTGTAGGTTTGGCCATAGACCAAACCCACATTTTACAATCAGCAATTAATGGCAGCGCCGACAGATCCCATAAATATTTAACTCGTGATCGGTCATCCTAAAATTAGCACGTTCAGCAATCTCTTTTTGCCGTTGTTCGATAATCTCATCAACAAATTCTTCGACATAACCGCACTTCACACAAACTAAATGATCATGGTGCTCGCCTTGGCTTAATTCAAAGACAGAATGACCGCCTTCAAAATTATGACGAGTGACTAAGCCGGCATTTTCAAATTGGGTTAACACACGATACACCGTCGCCAGGCCGACGTCTTCACCGGTTTCTAATAATGCCTTATAAACCCCTTCAGCGCTTAAGTGATGATTGCTAGACTGTTCTAAAATCTGCAATACTTTTAAACGCGGTAAGGTTATTTTTAATCCGGCACTTTTTAATTGCTTACTTTCATCCATCGATGCTCCTGGTTCGACTATTTTCTCTAAGATCACGAAGTTCTATATACCTTGCAGGTGTCTTTCAGTAAATGACGTGCTATTATGGCGAAATTTTTCACGGTAGGCAAAAAAATGAGAATAATAGCTTTACTCCTTGGTATTTTATGTACCTTAACCCTAACTCAATGCACCTCCTTTGACTTTGCACGTCGAATAGCTCAGCAAGGAAACTTATTACCTGAATCCAAGCTAAAACGTTTAAAAGTTGGCATGAGTAAGAATGATGTTGCCATCTTGATGGGTACCAGTTTATTAAGCCCTACGTTTAATAATGACCGTTGGGATTATGCCTATACTTGGCGCCGTGGCCATGGCAATATGACGATGAAAAGAGTGAGTTTGTATTTCTCTCACGGAACCTTGAAACGGATCGAACGAATCTAATTTCACGTAGGTCGGGCCCATGGCCCGACGCTCACCTATCTGAATCCATTGAGTCAGATAACAATTAAATATTTGCCAAATAAAATGTCGGGCCATAAGCCCAACCTACACCAAATTTTTTATTTACTTCTTTCCTCGAGCTTTTTGTCGTCGGTTCTCTTTAGGATCCAAAGATAAAGAACGATAGATTTCTACTCGATCCCCTTCTTTAAGTACCGTGTCTAATGCCACTTGTTTCGCATAAATTCCGACCGGCATATCTATAGTTTCTGGATGAGAATGATGTATTCCTGAGGCATGCAAAGCATCAGCAACGGTTGCACCTGATTGCAACTCCAGTCGCTGATGCACTGTTTGCTGTTCCCTATCAATATAAACGAGCTCAACCTTCACCATAAATTGCCCTTGCCCGTTCACAAAATGAATCAACCATTTTATCAGTTACTTGTTCAAAAACCGGACCAAGCAACATAGAAAACATGCGGCCAGCAAATTCAAACTCTAAGTCAAAAGAAACCCTGCACCCCTCATCAACTTCGTCAAAACGCCAAAACCCTTCCAAGTGGCTGAATGGGCCATCAACCAGACGAATTTCAATCATCTTATTAATTTGCAAACGATTACGGGTCGTAAAGGATTTACTCATCCCTGCAGCACCAATCACCAATGTTGCCTGTACTTCGTCTTCATCACGATGATGCACCACACTTTCTGCACAATACGGTAGAAACTGAGCATAATGTTCTACTTCATTTACTAAACGAAACATTTGTTCGCAGGAATAACCTACGGTTCTTGATTTTTTTACTATTGTCATAAAAGACTCCCAGGAGCGTGCTGGCATAACCAAAGGCTTATATCTCTAATTTCATCCATGCACACAGAATGCTCCATAGGATACTTGTGATCCGCAAGATAGGTGTAACCATTGTTTAACAACCAATCTTTACTCATCTCAACCCACTTCGGTAATACTAAAGGATCAAATTGTCCTGATCCCATAAAAATCGGCGTATGCTTATCGAGCTTGGGTCTATTGTGATCCGCTAAAGGCAAATATGCTGATAAAGCAATAACCCCTCCCAAACGAGCAGGGGTATGCAGTGCAGTATGCAAAGCCATTGCCCCACCTTGAGAGAATCCCGCTAAAAACAGTTGTTCAAAAACAAAACCATCACGTAATTGGGCATCCATCACTTCTCGAATGAGGGATTCTGACTGTTCAATGCCTTCCTTATCTTGTCGGTCAACCAATTCCATTCCTAGAATATCATACCAAGCCGGCATTACCATGCCATTATTGAGCGTCACTGGACGCACCGGCGCATTGATAAATACATGGCGTAACGCCACATCCCCTGCCACCAATTGATCAGCCAAGCCGACCATATCAGAAGCATCAGCACCCAATCCATGCATCCAAATGACACAGGCTTGTGCTGGAGCTTGGGGCTCTTTCATATAAACACTCAAAATGTTCCCCTTAATGCAAAAGGCAAATTATCGCCAATGCCTCAGCACAGTGCAAGTTATCCCAAGCCAATATTTACAGGAAAAGCCTTTTTCGATAAAAATTTATTAGTAATCAAACCGTATCAAAAAGGAGCAAAACAAATTAAAATCTGTTTATTTTATTGACAATCCTGTGTTACAATAGTCTACTGTGTTTTAAGAGGTAGCAAAATGCCAGGCAGCAAAGCAAAACCATTTCTCCTTACTATGTTGGGTACAGATACCAAGCTATCTCCCACTACTAAAAAAATAAAAAAAGAACGTGTATTACAAAAAGGAGAAGTGGTTAGTGATTATCCTAAAGGAGAATCATTAAGTTTGGTGAGCATGCAAGTTCAGGTGGAAGGTAAGGCTGAGATAACTCAAGGCCCCATCCCCTATAAAACCGATGAAGTTACGGTTGTTAATGGTCCTACAACAAGTGGCGCAAACGTCGGTGAAAAAATTGGTTTTGGTGTTGCGGAAATATTACTCGCAATTGCTCGTGGCCAACTACCAGTTAATATCATTGCCCATAGTAGAGGTGCAGTTGAATCCACGTTGATTATGCATGAAGTACAGGCAATACAAAACATGATTGCTGCCTGTAACTCGATTGATGAAGTCATTGCTGAGTTATTCCGTCAACAAACTGAACGGCATAACGCAAAAAAACCGATTAATAACACTCCAGACATTATCGCCCATTTAAAAGCGCAATTACAGCTCATTCCTCAAGAAGAACGCGAAACCTGGTTTGAATCGTTAAAAAAGAATATACCCAATGCCTCAATTAACTTTTTTGGTATTGATCCAGTCCCTGGAGATTGCTTTCCCATAACCTGGTATGACAATCGTTATTTTACCATCCCCCCGATTGCTAAAAATGTGCAAATTCTGTATTACGAAAATGAACATTCTTCCTTAGGATTTACACCAGCATGGATTCAACCCGAATCACCAGAACAAAAGTTTGTATACCATACTATTCCGGGTCATCACGGTACAGGCTCTGCTGGAAATAATGGCTCACAGCAAAAAGTGGTCATGACCGATCCATCGGTAAAAGCAACGCATGTTCAGAAATTACTAATTTATAAATTGCTGGACTTCTTAAACCAACATGGGGTCAGCTTTAAAGATCTGAGCAGCGAGCTTTTTCAGAAGCACACGGCTTTAGGACGAAAATATGCGATGATGCTAAAGGATGACGATCTTAGTGAAATTTCCGATATTTTTGAAGATCTAGAGCTAGACGATGTCCAGCTTGATGTATCAGATAAAATCGATGAGCATAGCGAACAAATCAAACCAGTCGTTAATGCAGCATCGACTAACGATAAAAAAATTGATGTCGCTAAACTTAATTTCCCAGCCATCTTCCGCGAGCTTTATGACAAAATCGCGCTAAACCGAAAAGCATATGAGGCATTTAATAATACCTGTTATATTATGATGGGAGTTACGCCTCAGCGTCGAATATTGCGCAAAGATGATTCCGGTAAAACAGACCATACTTATGGATTTCTTACTGATGCTATTTCCATTAACTCCGGTTTTGTTAATGATGAGCATGCCACACTAATAAAAGAATATTTTTTCAGCATGTTCCAATTAGATCGCGCCCCCGAAAATCTTGCTGCAATAGTTAATGAAGTTAGTGCCGTCTTAGAAAAAAATATTAAGCCTCTGGCCGATCACGATCAAATCGAGGATCTAACCAACAGTTATATACTAGTAGATAACAAAAATGCAAACCTACGCGATAAAGCAACACGGGACGTAGTGAGCAAAACGTTTGGTGGGGTCATTCAATTAGTGAGCACTCACTATCTGACTGTTGATTGGAGTTCTGCAGATAAACAAGCAGAAAAGCAACAACTATTTGATGCCATTATTAACCTGCTTCACAAATTTAAAGAGTTATCTGCGCTGCAAGATGTTATTGCACAAACCTTTGTTTCTGAGTTGACCGCACTGGCTGTATCTGGAATTGGCGATACACTGGAAGATCAATATCAAATATTGACTAAAAGCTATGCTCGCATTAACGAGGCTACAGACAAAAGATTACAACGTTTTTTTCATGATCTAAGCACTCAATTTGCTGTCAACGGCACTAACTTCGCGATAAATGAGGCAGTTGCAGAAATCATTGAGTCACCTGCATACAACGAATTGGCAGACCATCCTCCCGCGCTTAAAATCGCCTACATCTTTGAACAGCTAAGCACAATGAATGGCTGTGCAGAACTAATCGTAAAAATCGAAGAAAACTTTAACCAACACCACTCAAAAATTGGCTCCAATGAAGAGAATGACAACGACACCGATATCATTGAAGAACTCGCTGGAAATTTTGTAGAGCAATATGCTGATAGTATGGACGCTTTTGCAAAGCTCCACGAACAAATACAAGTCTTTATGAATGATTTAAGTGCCTTAAGTAATCTTGTTCCTGAAAAGACAGGCGACTTTGGTGTTTATGTACTCAAACTTCGCCAAAACTCACTTACGTTAGTTGAGCGAGCTGCGCAAAAGTTTTACTATGGTCATCACCTCGATGAGCTTCCCCCTATTGCGAGAGCGGGAACCTTTGCAGAATTAGTAGAACGTTATGCTATTGAAAATTACGGCATCGTCGATCGAGCTAAAGAAAATCAAATCGCATTAGAAAATGAAAATGAACAATTACGTCTCGCGAATGGACAGCTAAATAATGACAAGAGCGAGTTACAAGATCAATTAAATACAACGAATGAAGAAAATGCTAACGTAAAAAGGCAAATAAAAAAGAAAACCCAAAAAAACCAAAAGTTCCAGGCTGCATTAAATAGCGAAGAAGAGGCAAAAAACCTTTTACTCATCAGCCAAAAGTTAAGACCATTAACTGAAGATTACTTGCGAAAATTAGAAAACTCAACCAGCGACGAAAATGGGACCAGAAGCAAGAAAATAGAGCATCTTAACGCATTGCTAGAGAGCTTAAATGATACGGTTACACACCCCAAGCCCTCGAAGCGAGTAAAAGAATTTTATGACAAATTAAAAGTCGCAACACAAGAGCTGGACAAACATCGTGATAAAGACTGGATACGCTATGTGAAAAATACCGTTATTGCTAGCGCTATTTTAGTGACAGCGGTTCTTCCTGGACTGCTCTTCCTCCTAGCCTATGTAAAAATTACGGGTAACTCTCCTTACTTCTGGGCCTCTCAAGGCAGCTCTTTTGTTAATGAGTTGAATAAGGTTCGCCCATTACCCTCAGCAGCAAAGGAAACCGGGGAAAGAGTAGTTGAAAATAATGAGGAAGAGGTGGAAGTAGTCGTAAATAACCCTCTTAATGCCTCGGTATAACTCGCTCATTATTAAGGCTTTTCCGATATAAATGCCCGTATATCAGAAAAGCCGCCCCCTTTTAAATCAAGGCTTGCATTTACTAGTCATGTCAAGGCTGCCAATCCTAAATATAAATAAAAAAAATTACTGCAGAATCAAAAATGTAGTGCTAGACTTTAGTTCGAGTGGGCTGCAGTGTGTTCCACGGATAGCTATTTTAGATTGATTATTTGTATTAATAATAAAAAAAGTTTAAAGAAGGATGGTATTAAATATGGAAGCAACTAAACGTACATTTTTACGCACTACTCTTGCTGTTGCATTAACTTCTGGCGTTGTATTTGCTGCAGCCGCTGCGCCAAGTTCAGGACAATTAGTAGTTGTTAACAGCTTAGGTAACGTAAGCACTACAAATACTGGGGCATCTGCTTCTAGCTTTTCTGTGGTAGTATCCGATAGTTCTGGTCCTTGCTCAACCACTGCAAGTGTTGCTTATAACGGTACTGTAACTGTTAAATGGAATGCATCTGCGACTCACAGTACTACTTCTTGTACTGACATCACTAGCGTTGCAGTTACTCCACTTAAAGCTACTGTAGGCTCTGTTTCAACCATTATATATGACAATGTAACAACTACAACCGTTCCAGCAACTACTGCTACTGGAGCTGTTACTTTCACAGCGCCAACAACAGCTTACCCCAATATGGTGTTGATTGTTAATGGTAGTGGAACTCCTGCATCTGCTGTAACTGCTACCGCGACTGTATGGGGCGTGGGTGCTGCTGCAGCTCCAGTATTTGATGCGGGTAACGGTTCATTAACTACTGTGGGTGTTCCTGGTGCTATGGGTGCTTATGGCTTGAAAGCGGAAAACATCATGAGACGTTATGCTATTCTTCCAATGCAAGCAGCAGCAGAATAATAATATTAATTAGCTGCAACACCTCAGCTCAGAACGATGCTCCATTTCATTCTGAGCTGAGGCTCAAACCAAATAAGTTTTACGGGCGATTGAATGAAATATATTAGTTTACTCTTGGTTGCCTTCTTGGCAATATTGACTATTGCTGGCTGCGGTCAAAAAGGCCCTCTCTATTTACCACAACCTGAAACACAAAATACCAAAACCACTAACTCAAAATAAACGATATGGGTATAAAATTTACTAAAATGCATGGTCTAGGCAATGATTTCATTGTCATTGATGGTGTTAATCAAAAAATTGATCTAAGCCCCGAGCTCATCTGCATGCTGGCACAGCGTCATACAGGCATTGGTTTTGATCAACTGTTACTTATTGAACCAAGCAATCGTGCAGATATTGATTTTAAATACCGTATTTTTAACGCAGACGGCCACGAGGTTGGGCAATGTGGTAACGGAGCGCGTTGTCTTGCCGCATTTGCGAAACAGTATGGCCTGACCTCAAAAAATAGTTTAACGGTTGCCACCTCTACCACGCAAATGCAATTACAGATTAATACCGATAATAGCATTCGTGTTGATATGGGAATCCCGCGCCTGGCTCCTCAAGATATTCCCCTAATTGCTGAGCATCAAGCAGAAGCATACACCATAAACCTGGAAGACGGAGAGACCGCAATTGTTCATGCGTTGAGCGTTGGCAATCCGCATGCTGTTTTATTAGTCCATGATGTCGAAATGGCGCCAGTTCATTCTCTAGGTCAACAAATTAGCCATCATCCACGTTTTCCTGAGCAAGTGAATGTAGGCTTTATGCAGATTATTAGCTCACGGCAAATCAAATTAAGAGTTTATGAGCGTGGCTGTGGGGAGACACTAGCTTGTGGCAGTGGAGCAGTTGCTGCAGCAGCTATTGGCCGCTTATATCATCAACTCGAACAACAAATAACCGTTTCCTTATCTGGTGGTGATTTGACTATTGACTGGCCAGCCTTTGATAAGCCCATTACCCTAACAGGGCCTGCAACGTTCGTCTATGAAGGAATGATTCTATCCATATGACAGCCAAGGTTACAAAGCGTCGCTGGCGATGTATTCAGCGACCTGTCGCCATGACATACGGACTCATACGCGCCCTCATTGTCAAGCTATTACTCACCCCTCCTCTAATCAGCTTGTGAATTTCCTATATCCGTTAATAAAGAGACAAAGAACAGAGCAAAGTGCCATAATATGACCATGTAGAGCATATTTTTTACTTGGCTTAATAAAGCATATCAATTTTGAGACTCATATGGGTTCGAACAGCGGAAAATCCCTGTTTGGCGAAATCACCAATTTCAAGCCAATTTTAGAGGAGATTGTTAAGCCGTTTGCTAAATTCGAACTGGGACATATGGAGCATTTTGAAATAATTAAGCCCAAAATTGAAGCCAGCCCAACGAAGAAGGAGCTAAAGGTGCACTGTCGTTGTTGGCGATGAGCCCCCCCCTTTTTCCTCCCCACTTTTCGTATCCTCTTTGGCAAAAAAACTATCGTTAAAACCTTTTACCATCCAGCCCCAAGTGGATTGTGCACCCTGAACCAATTGTGCAGAATAAGCAGAAAGGGTGTCTTTAGTTACTGTCATCACCTGGTTCACATCCGTGACGACATTTGTTACAACCAACAGCTCATCATTTAGCTGCGGTAGAGGAGTATTATATTCTGCGGCAGCGCGTATTAATTTATCAGGGCCATCGTTTATTTGCTTTATTAATAGTTCGGTCTCGCTTAAAGGACGTAATCTACATGATAAGGCTAATAGGCGAAAATGATTTTCCATAAATGGGCCTTGGTTGCATTTTAACCAAGCATACAGTCTGAGCTGGTTTTCATTGTGATGAACGACGTAGTTGAATAAAGCTTGTACCTTCATACGGATTTCAAATTCATCACTTGGTGAGTCGGAGAATGCATATCGCGTTAAGGCTCTAGCCAAGGCTTCAAATTGTCCCTGAGTTAATGCGGTAGGGGGCTCCATTTCTTTTAAGAGCACTTGAATATCCTTTTCTATCGGTAGCGTTGTTTCAAGCGGTGAGGGATTCGCCACGCTGACTGCTGCTGGCATCATCGATTCTGGAATTACGTAAATAGGGTTCTTGGGCGTGAAAAATCCGCTCCAGCCATAAAACCAACATCGTTTAATGTATTTGATTAAACCAGAAAAGGGTCCATTGCGATTGCAAAGCTGAAGCTCAAATTCCGCTTCAGCCTGAGCCTGTCGCACGATTTGAATAATATCTTGGTCTATGATGGTTAAATCATTTAATGCCCATGAGCATAGATTAACAATCACTTGATAATTACTTTCTCCTCCCATGAAACCAAAATGGCGTAAGGTTGCGCTTGCATCATATAGAAACAATTTTTGGGTAATTCGCTCATTATAAGGTACAGCCTGTTGCAGCACCGCAGAGAATATTGCGTCTTTAAGGCGAGAGTCTAATTGATCGTTATGCAGTAAAAAAATTAGTCGCTGACTTGCTTCGCTCTGCCTCGACGCTCTTGTTTCAGTAAAATGACCAAGATAATCATTAATTAATCGCTCAATAGGTTTTATATCGCCGCGATAATGGATAAGGAAGTACTCGAAAAAGTTAATGGATTGATATTTGGCAAGAAACTCATTTACAGTCGTTTCCATTTCATCATTCAGTAATTGAGATGGATTCGGAGCATCATCAAGAACCACATGTTGTATTATCTTTTGTATATTGAGACGCCCGTTATGGTATAAAGGGTAGGTGCTACCAGCTAATGCATTCGTTTTTAAATAGGCACAAAAATAATTACTGGTAAGTTCACGCGTCCTAACTTGAATCTCTTTAAGCTCTGAAACATTTTCTAAAGCCAACAATAACTCGATTGCTTCCGCAGAAAAGACATGATTGGCGTGAAGTAAGCTGTTCGTAACTTGTTTAATAAATGAGGTGTATGCCTCGTAATAATGCCCATTCAGATAAAGTTTCATTGCCAAAATCAAATGAGACTCTTTATTGATCAGCAAAAGCAATTTTTTAGGTAGCGGATGAAATAAAGGTAAGTGCTCGATAATTGTTGAGGTAAGTAATACTTGCTTGCTTGATTCCTGCTCTTTTATGGCATCAATAATTTCTGAATAAATGACCTTCATTAAATGAGCTAATACATAATGTGCATTGGGTAAGAAGGCATAGTGCCGTACCCAATAAAAAATTAACTCTCGGTGCAAATATTTATGTAATAAAGCTTGGACCTGGGTGGTGCTTAATTGATGAAAATGAGGGATAGAGCAAAGTAAACTTACCGCGGCCTCTGGATCTAATTTGTTAATGAGTTCCGTAGTAAGTATCGTTACATCAAGTTGATGGACCCAGGCATTCAGGCGAGAGGGTTCCGTACGGGATTCTTTAAATGCAATTCGGCTTAGCACCGATTCACCTTTTAAATTAATTAAATAATCACTTTGTCCTAAAAGACGCACGATTAACAAGGTTCGTACTTTTGGCTCATGCATTACATTAATTAATTCAATTAATTCTTGCGGCGTAAATTCATTTTCTTCAAGCGTGTGTATAAATTTGAGTTGCGAACTCGCGTTGCTGTTAATTTCAGCTATGTAAGCCTCATTCCCTAAAGCTGCTTTAAACAAGTCTATTTTTCCAGGCATGCAACTCTCCCGTTGGCCTATATCGCAATGTGAGGCTTAGCAAACCCCACATTAATACTCCTTTTTCAGAATAGCTGTTTGAAAAAAAAACGCAATAGTTCCGCTTAGTTAGCATAAAAGGCTATTAGAGCAGATTGTGGAGGGTGTAGTTTTCTGTTAGGGTGCTCACAACGCCGGCTGGTTATTCGCTGCGGCTAGTTGATGCTTCTTAAGCTTCCAACGTTTATGCATCCAATTCCATTGCTCAGGATGGGCTAAGATAATACGCTCTAAAGCTTGATTATAAGCAAGGGTATTTTGATAAAGTGATTCAGCTGTAGAACCATAATCCTTCCAGGGAATCGGTTCATAAAACTCTAAAACATGCTTGCCATTAGGCAAGCGGTATCCTGCGGCAGGAATTACAGGAACTCCCGTATAACGTGATAATGTCGCTAAGCTACGGTAGGTTCCAGCCTTTTCACCAAAGAACTCTACGGCAATTCCATCTCGATTAGCTAAAGACGCATGCTGATCTAAAACAAAAATTACCGCGTGATTTTGCTCTAACGCCGCACATACTTTATCAAGAGAGTTTTTCTTAGGAATTACATTTAAGCCTGCTTGGTAATACTGCTTAAATAAACTACGCTCAATGAGTTTAATCGATAAGGTGCGGCGGATAAAATGAAACTGGCCTTGAAACTCTTTAAAATTGAGCACCCCGCCTATTGGCGCGACTTCCCAATTGCCAAAATGTCCAGTGAGCGTAAGCACCCCTTTTTTCTGAGCAACCACGGACAACATATGCTCATGACCACGCACCTCGACAAGTTGACGTAGCTTCTCTTCACTCATAAAACGTAATTGCAATGCTTCTTTAAATGATTTAAGCAAATGCGAATAATAAGATTTCACTAAATGATTTTTTAGAGTCAAACTTAAGCGCTCACCATAAACGCGATCAATATTTGCCATAATGACCTGACGCTTATAAGGAGCAAACTTAAAAATAGCTCGCCCCCAAAAGCTAGTAGGTAATACGCTAATTTGTTGTTCTAAATCATTCACAGGCTTTAATCACCAAACACGTGTTCATACTAGCAAATCCGCGATTAACGACTAAAGCATAATCTGCGTTTCCTAAAGAGCGATGCTCCGCACTAACGGATAGTCCCTCACAGCTATGTGCTGTTTGCTGTAAATTAGCAATACCAGGAATACATTGATTTTCCAAAGCATAAGTAGCCATAACCGCATCAATTAATCCTGAAGCGCAAATAGTATGTCCCATAGACCATTTAAATGAAGTTACGGGCGTTTGATGCTCTGCAAAAACGCCTTTTATTGCCTGGGCTTCGCTGTCATCCGATTTCACATTACCATTACCATGAGCCACAATCATGCCAATTTCCTGTGGAGCAATTGCAGTCGAATCGAGCGTACGTTGCATCAGTGCAGCTAATTGTTGCCCGTCATTCTCAATAGAAAATAATCCGGTTGCCTCAGTAGCCGATAAACCACCCATGATTTCGCCATAACAGCGTGCAGAACGCGCACTTACACTGGCCTCACTTTCCAAGACTAATGCAGCAGCTCCTTCAGCCATAATAGTACCATCATGCTCGGCATCAAACGGTTTTAAGTGACGATGACTTAATACCCCTAAATGATCGTAATAATATAGAGATTGTGGTTCAGTGGCCACATCATAAGCAACAACCACTGCGCGATCAACCTGTCCACTCACGATTGCGTGATAAGCTTCGATTAACGCTTGAGTTCCCCCTACCGCATGGTTCGTAACATTATGATTCGGGCCTTTAAATCCATAAGTAATACCGGTATATGCTAAGACGTTATTAGGAAGAATCCGCAATAACCACATTGGATGTACTTCATCAAATAATTGTTGAGCAAAAGGCTGCATTTCACCTTGTGATTTGGCAAGCAAGGGTAAAAAATCATATTGTTGGAAATACTTATTGCCGGGCGAGCCAACAAAAATCGCTGTTTGCTCATTGAAATCATCAGCATTTTCTAAGCCATCACGATAAGCAATCATTTGACTATGCTCAACCGCCTGAACTGCCGCGTTAATACCAATAACATCCTGACGTGAAATGACTTTAATTAATTTTCTATCTGGTAACATTTTTGCCGGTTGAAAATCTTTAAGTTCACCGCCCAGACGTGCAGCCCACTGCGATAAATCCCAATCACGAATTTCTTCAATTCCACTTTTTCCGGAGGAAATAGCATCCCAGGTTGCATCAGCAGTGTTCCCTGAGGCAGTTAAGGCACTACGACCGGTAATAAATACTCTATTGCTTTGACTCATCGCCCTGCTCCTTCAAATTCAGGATGCTTAAATAACAAGCAGCTATTCGAGCCACCAAAACCAAAGGAATCAGATAAAACCACACCTAAAGATTTTTCACGTGGGCCATCAACAACATAATCCAAATCACATTCAGGATCTGGAGTAGTTAAATTTGCGGTTTTGGGAATTTGGCCTTGCTCAATGGACTTAACCGATAAGACAGCTTCAAGTGCTCCGGCAGCAGCAATCAAATGTCCGGTTTGTCCTTTGGTTGAACTCACTGGCAGATGGGCAGTACGCTCACCAAATACAGCTTTAATGGCATTAGTTTCACTTAAATCATTCATCTTCGTTGAAGTACCATGGGCATTGATGTAATCCACATCGGATGCCTGTACGCCCGCATCACTTAATGCACGCTGAATTGCTTGGATCGCTCCATCACCATTAGGATGAGAGTCAGTAATACGATATGAGCTAAGGGAATTTCCTTCACCAGCCAACTCCGCATAAATACGCGCCCCACGCGCCTTCGCTTTATCCCAATCTTCAAGAATCAAAAAGGCAGCCCCCTCCCCCAAAACAAAGCCATTTCGAGTACCATCAAAAGGACGGCTGGCGGTTTCTGGAGTCTCATTATAAGTAGATAAGGCACCTAATAAACAAAAACTGGAAAGACCGATAGGGTTTATCATGGAATCAAAACCACCTGCGAGCATAAAATCAGCTTCACCGCGACGAATCACCTGCATGGCAAGCCCTAAAGCCTGACCACCTGAAGCACAAGCAGTATGCACAGAAGAAGCATAACCACGAATGCCAAATTGCTGAATCAGTAAAGATAAACCAGAGTTCGTTGTGGTTTTGCCAAAGTCCGCTAATTGATAAAACTCACGTGACTTTTCCTGTAATTGGGTCCAATTAACTTCACCATCTTGAGCGCATGTTGTCTGGAATCGATGCAAATAATCAAACTCCGAGGTCATCATTCCGCTACCGGTAACCACGCCCCATTGCGATGCGGTTTGCTCGGTAGGTAAAATGCCCGCATCATCAAATGCCTGACGTGCAGCTTCCAAGGCATATTGGGTAAATGACATGGCAAAACGAGAATGCTTATTAGCTAATGCAGGATTAGGCTTAAAGTTTTTTACTTCCGCCGCTATGTGCGTAGGAAAAGCACTCGCATCAAATTGTTTAATTTCAGCGATTCCTGATTTCCCAGCCAATAAATTCGACCAGGTGGATTCAACATCAAGACCTATAGGGGAAACAGCCCCTAAGCCTGTAATTGCTACTCGTCTTTTTTTCACGTTATTTACCTCGAGGAATAAGCACCACATCCACAACACAAACCCGCTTTCCAGCAACTTCGCTACGAAAAGCCAAGATTAACTCATTTTCCGTGTGTCGTTTTACGGTTACATAACACTCAATCACATCTCCAGGATGGACAAATTCATTCATTTTTATCTTACGCAACTCACTGACGCAATACGCATCTGAAAATGCTGCGCGAGTAATAAATTCACGAGCCAGGTTTAACTTGCACTCCAATAAAACCGTCATCGGTAAAACTGGGTTCTTCGGAAAATGATCCGGCAGGTAGGGTGCGGCTCGAGTAATTCGCTTTATTGCAGTCAAACTGACTCCAGGTTCACTGGAGCTTATACGGTCAAACGTCATGGAGACCGTGCGCATGGTGTTATTATGAGCAAGTTGTTGCTCATCCTGTAAAGGAACACTTTCTGCGCTCAGTGCAGCCCAATCGCCAGGATTATCAATTTCAGCGTATTGTTGCTTCACCTCTTCCAGACTAATAAAATCAGTCATGGGTAATAAAGGGCCTAAGGCACCTTCAACGCTAAAAATTAGCTCAGATCCTACTCGGGCAATACTATGGTATTGCACTGCGCGATCATCAACTTGGTCAATAAACGACTCAAGCAGTAAAGTCTCACCAACATAAGCGGCTCGATGTAACTGGGCACTAGCAACAATACCGGCAACAGGGCGTTGGGAAAAACCATTATGGTGCATCACATTCCAAGCAGCCAATTGTCCTAGGGTTTCACCAATTAAAGAAGGGATAAAACAAAGACGCCCCTGCTCATCGGTCGTCAGGAAGGTATCATCACTTGTTATGTGCTTAATCCCCCGGATTAATTCTCCGGGAGATGAGTGCACAATGCGATCAACAAACAAAAATCTCATCTACGATCACGCAGTAACTTGTTGTTCATTCATTGCAGAAACAACTAATTTACAAAAAGTTTCAACAGTAAATAAAGTTGGTATTTCGTTAACTTTCATACTTGATTTGAATTGATCCGCAGGAACTTCACTCAAATAATTTTGCAAGGCAACCAGGCCTTCTGCAGTTAACACGCCACCTTTTTCAAATTCATCTTCAGCTAAATCGCCACGCGCATTTTTTTCTAATTGACCACGTGGAATTTTAATTTTGAATTCTTTTTCCAATTGGAAAACTAAATCAAGAAAATCAATGGATTCAGCACCTAAGTCAGCAATTAAGCGACTGTTTTGAGACACTTCGTCTTCATCAATTACAAGTACATCGGCAACGATTTCTCTAACCTTAGGATAAACGTCAGCTACATTCATATTTTTTCCTCAGAGATTCAGGCTGGTTCACAAAGCCGCAAAGTATATCATAGATTTTTTTAAAGACATAAAATTAACATAAATTGGTTAAAAACAGACAATATTAATGCACATCAAAATGAGGAATTTAAATTATAACGTTATTGGAATATCAGAATAGACCAGAGGCACTGGCATAATTTAAGGATTATATTTGTGGTTGGGCCGATGGCCCAACCTACGCGACCTTAACTTAATCGCCGAGGATAAGAGTAAGCCCTCATTAATCAAACTACCCTACCTGACTATAACCCGCATCAACAAACAAAGTATGTCCATTAATCATGTCAGCTTCAGGTAAGCACAGCAAATAAACAGCATTGGCAACATCTTGAGGAGTTAATGGTCTATCACTTAGAGCATGAGCCTGATACTCATCTAATAATTGCTCTCTGTTGGGGAAATGCTTCAATGCATCGGTATCAACTACCCCAGCAGAAACAGTATTCACAGTAACGCCATCAACAGCTAACTCCAAGCTTAATGAGCGAACTAAAGCTTCCAAAGCCGCTTTAGATGCCCCGATAAAAGCATAATTAGGAATAGCACGATGCGCCCCCAAACTGGATAAGGCGATAACACGACCACCGCGTGGCATCAAAGCACGGCCTTCAGAAGCAAGATGATTTAAAGCCAAAGCATTAGTTTCCAAGCACCAGCGCCAGTGTTTAGTTGACATTTTCAATGCAGGCTTTAAAACCCCACTAGCCGCATTGCTCACTAAAAAATTAAGATGATCAAAATGCTCACGGAATTGTGCAAACATTTCTTTAACTGACTGATGGTCTGCCACATTTGCCTGTAATGCAACCGCTTTCCGCCCCATTGCCTGAATCTCTTGGACTAAAGCTTGCGCCTCATCCGAGCTGTTGTAGTAAACAATAGCAATATCGCATCCCGCTTGAGCCAACTTTAATGCAGTAGCCTTACCGATACCTCGTGCACCACCAGTAATTAACCCAACTTTTCCTGCAAAATTTAAACTCATGGAACAACCCTCTGACTAAAATAGTGCATTGTCATTTTTATTCACCAGGAATGCAATCTTTAGCGTATTAAATTTTCAAAGATCTTGTTTCTGGATGTCTAACTTTGTACTATCCCCAAACCACACGCCAACCCTGATAATTTTTAATGAAATACCCTTGGTCTAAAACTGTATTTCCTATCGCCGCCATTTTTTCATTTCGTATGCTCGGTTTATTTTTGTTGATCCCGGTATTTAGCATCTATGCTGAAAACTTACAGGGAGCAACTCCGGCACTAATTGGCCTTGCATTGGGAATCTATGGTCTAGGACAAGGGCTTCTGCAAATGCCTTTTGGCTTCCTCTCAGATAAAATTGGCCGAAAACCAATTATTACTATCGGCCTAATTTTATTTGCCTTCGGTAGTATACTGGGCGCATTAACCGACTCCATCTATGGCATGATCATCGCCAGAGCCATACAAGGCACCGGAGCAATAGGTAGTGTATTGATCGCCTTACTTGCCGATTTAACTCCTGATGGACAACGCACCAAAGCCATGGCGGTGATTGGCATGACCATTGGTACTTCATTTAGTTTGGCCATGGTAATCAGCCCAGCCTTGTCACATCGTTATGGCTTAGCAGGTATTTTTTATCTGACCACGGCATTAGCCTTATTCGGTTTGCTCTTACTGCATGGAGTTATCCCTCAGCCGAAAAAAGAACGCTTTCATGGCGATAGTGAAGCAAATCCAGCCTTATTCAAACAGGTCGTCCGCAATAAACATCTACTGCGTCTCGATGTAGGCATTTTTTGCCAGCACTTCATTCTTACGTCAACATTTTTTGCTATTCCATTTATATTAAGAAAACAAGTAGAACAAGGGCACTTAGCACAACAATGGCATTTTTATTTACCGCTCATGTTAGGTGCATTCTTATTAATGGTTCCATTTATCATCCTTGCGGAAAAGAAAAAACTCATGAAACGTATTTTCCTGAGTTCCGTCGCAGTCATCACGCTTGCACAATTGCTCTTAGCCTATACCTATCAAAATTGGTTAGGTCTTTGTCTGCTCATGCTGGCTTTTTTTATTGCGTTCAATATCCTCGAAGCAGCCCTTCCCTCATTAGTCTCGAAACAAGCTCAACCCAATAACAAAGGGACTGCCATGGGAATTTATTCAACCAGCCAATTTTTAGGTATTTTCATTGGTGGTGCTCTTGCTGGCCTTTTATATCAATGGAATGGCAGCCAAGGTATCTTTATGGTGAATGCATTATTAGCCGCTCTATGGTTTACCATTTCCTATTCTATGCAACCTAACGTTTATGTAGCTACCTTAATTCTAGCTTGCGACTGGTCCGATAAAAAAGAAGAGGTAATCAATCAACTGCTAAGTGCTCCAGGCATTCTGGAAGTTGCTTTTGCAAAGGAGGAGCAAGTCCTTTATTTACGCGTAGATAAAGAACATTATGTTGAAGGCAGTGCCGAACAAACTCTCAGAGCAGCCTCCCGTTAGGAGAGCCATTTATTATGTTTGCAAGGATATGATCACATCGCCATCCCCCAGTTTATTATGCTTTCAGGAGTCCCCTGTGTTGGAAAATCAACCTGGCGAGCTCAAATGATGGATGAGTTGAACCGCCTGGATATTCCAGTTACGGTTCTTTCTGAGGATGATATGGCCTTAAATAAGCTCATTGCCTTTACAATTGCGAGGGTACACATTCAATTGCCTCAGAATATTCCGACTGTTTCACACACTTCCCAAATAGCCCCATTGAATGCCAAGACATCTTGTCCTGAGCAGTTGGAACATTTCGCTGTACTGGGGAATTAAACAAAGTATGAGACCAATAATTCTTTTGGCTCACCTCATCCACAACCTGCTTCACCACTTCTGGGGCCGCCTCCTCTGGCAATGGCAAGCTAACATAGAGATCACTTAGATTTTCTTTGACCTTTGATAACTGTTGATAGCCCAGGACATTGATTCCCAACACACTTAATTCGGACAGTAGATCTAAAAGAACACTAGCAAGTGTCTCAAAAACAGGCTCTGCCTCAATCGGGATGAGGAGTTGTATTAATGTTAGGCTCGCCATCACTACACCTAAAATAATAGCCACTTGCGGGGCCTGTTCATATAATTTATGGAGAACAAGCGCACTAGCAATTAAAGTTAAAACACGAACAATCGCGGTCAAAACCAACAATGCCTCTATCATCGAAGCAGACAAGAATAAAACCGCCCCGACAGCACCTACTGACAGGCCCGCAATAGTGAACCCTATAAGAGTTTGGGATACATTAAAATACTCTGAAAGCGGCCTAATAACTTGATTTATAGGGTTTGCCAAATAAAAAAGCCCTCTCGTCAATAATGGTGACACCAACATATAGACTACTAAATTTGGAAACAATAAAATCGGCAAAACAAGCGCCCCAGTGCATCCAGTCACCTTCGCCAAAAGCGGCAATACTCGAGATTCAGAAGACGCTAAATCCATACTCATATCTCTAATAACGCCTTGTAGCCAATGTACAAATGCCGTGGTCAGCATATCATTGACGCTGCAAACAATGAAACAAAGCCATTTAATCGGAGAAATAAGCTTGCGAAGTACTAGAATAGAGCTTAAGTCTCCAAGGGCTATTGCTTCGCGATAAACAATATCACTCAGATTTTCTTCAGCAAAAAATTGAATAATTAATTTATTATAATTTTGCTCGAGAGTATTTAATAAGGATGGGGCATGAACTGCTTGATAAAAAGCCTCTTCTCGCACCTTACGAATTTCTGCACTATGTTGGTTCAGCCAGAGAGCAAACTGAAAAAATGTTTGATTCTCAACGATAAATTGCTGTTGCGCTTTTTTTGAGGGCAGTGAATTCAAGTAAAGTGAAATTGTTTCAAAATAGTCGTCGATTTGCTCTTTTATTCGCTGATCAATGCAATCTAGGGGGATAGAATATGCAAATGGGGGGATCGCATCCAAAACACCAGAGGGAACGTACTTTGAATTCAAGAGTTCTTCAGCCGCAGCCATCATCTCAAGAAACTTCTTTGTTAGCAGAGCATCTTCTGCAGTTTTATCTGGATGATACTTAAGTGAGAGCTTCCTTTTCTGCTGCTTTATTGCGGCAAATAGATCCTTTTCCTCTAATTGCGCTAATTGAGTAGCTATATGCTCCTGCGAAAACTCTAATTGGCGCAAAAGCGCAATTTGCCTAGAAGTTAAGGACATTGAGATGACCCCCAAAAGGCAATTATTATATATAAAACATGGACAAAAAAACAACATCGCAGTAAATAAAATGCCCATATGGAAATGAAAAAAATCATCTCGCAAAATAAGACCGTATTAAATTTTCAACCTTTTGCTAATTATCATTCCTACTGAAATAAATGCAGCCCCAGGGATAATCTCTCATGACCAGCAATTTGATTGACAATCCCTTTTCGTGTTCTTGATATAAAATTAACTAATCTAGCTTAGGTTCTAAAGCAACAGTGAAAGTCCCAGGGTAATTGTATTTTCAACTGAAGAAGCTGTGTTCTGCTCAGAAAGTTTTTGAAAAACACCATAATCCTGCTCATTTTCATATTCAACAAATATATTTATCCCCGTAGTTGTAATGGAATAGGCTGTGCACGATATTCAGGTACTCCATTAATAAACCAAATAAATTACCCCATCATTACCTGTGCGGCAAAAGCAGTTTGCATAGACATCAATCCCAAGCAAAGGCATAAAACATTTTTTTTCACAGAGCCCCTCTTCAACTCGTCCACTCTACTGACGAATTAAACGCACATTCTTATCCATAAACGACGTTTTTTCGGTAGAACGATATGGATTAATATCAAGCCCACCACGACGAGTATATCGTCCATAAACAGTGAGAGAATGCGGTTTGCAATGATTCATAATGTCTACAAAAATACGCTCAATGCATTGTTCATGAAACTCATTGTGGTTTCGGAACGAAACCACATATTTTAATAAGCCTTCACGGTTAATCCTCTTTCCTTTATACTTAATTTGCACACTTCCCCAGTCCGGTTGATTCGTCACCAAGCAATTCGATTTCAAGAGATCAGAACAAAGTATTTCTTCAACCAACTCATCCCCCACTGAAAGAAAAGAAGGCTCAACCAGATATACAGAGCATTCAACATCCAACACATCTATAGACTCGCCAACAAACACTCGTTGCATGTAGAGTTGTTTTGACTGCTCTAATGGGTGAATAGCGACAAAAACCTCTGCCTCTATACGCTCCTGCAAATCCTTTTTAATAATTTCTTCCAAAACCTCAAGACTGTCAAATTTGCTATTGTTAAAGGAGTTAAAATAGAGTTTTAAAGATTTAGATTCGATAAGTTTCGGTGAATTGCAATCATAAATGATTTCTGCAAGGGCAACTACAGGTTTACCTTTGGCATTCAACCAAGACACCTCATAATGGTTCCAGCAATCAAAACCATAAAAGGGCAGGCGCAGAGGATCAACACCTATTTCTTGTCGTTTTCCAGCTCGAGGAATGGGAAATAAGCGCTCAGGATTATAAGTTGGGTCATAGTCTGATTTTTTACCTAGTTCAGATGCATCGGCTACCGATTGATACTTTTTTAATACTTGATCATTCATCGTATTTCGCTCCAAAATTTCTATAATTTTTGCCGTACTTTTCCAATTAACCGATTGGCTTATTTCCATTTGGCTGGAAATATATCTTAATAAGGAAGCCGCCTCATTAATACGTGTTGCTTTAGTTTCCAATTCACGAGCCTGAATTTGCATGGAGAGTACCACATCAAAATTTGCACTTTCTATGATTTTTTTAATCTTCGCCCAAAAACTTCAGCGTCGTAATCTGCTGCAATCTAACTAGATCCTGTTCTGAATATAACCTATATCCTGAGGCTGAGCGTTTTTCTGGTTTCAATAATCCAATATCGTCATAGCACTATAATGACCTAATGGTTAATGAGGTCATTTGACTGATTTCTTTAATTTGGTAATATTTCATACACTCTCTCCTTAATGATGATTCTATTGCATCACGTAACGTGAGAGTCAATACTTATCTGCCTCGTGCTTTACTTAATATAAAGAGAATTTAATCCATGTCCAACAATCCAACTAATTGGCTAAAATTGATCAGCGAAGTTCAAGCCATTGCTCAAAATGGGCTTGCCTATTGCCATAATGAATTTGATAAGGAACGATACACCCGGCTGCGTGAAATTGCTGCCGAGCTCACCGTCGAATTCACCGAACATGAACGTGAGGAGATTCAGTTACGCTTCACTTTAGAACATGGTTATGCTACGCCAAAATTAGAAATTCGCGCATTTGTCCTTAAAGAAAATAAAATATTGCTAGTGAAAGAGCGCTCTGATGGTTTATGGACTTTACCTGGAGGATGGACAGATATTAATGAATCCCCCTCCGAAGCGGTAATTAGAGAAACAAGAGAAGAGACTGGTTTTAATGTCTCCGCTGTACGTTTATTAGCGCTTTGGGATGAACAAAAACATGATCATCCTCATCATTGGCCACATACATATAAATGTTTTTTCCATTGTGATTTAATCTCCGGCGAAGCAACAGAAAATATAGAAATTTCAGCGATTGATTTTTTTGACTTAAATGACTTGCCACCGCTCTCGACTCCACGAGTCACGCAAAGGCAACTGATGCGTTTATATGAACAAGTTACTCGTGCAGAACAGACGCTATTTGATTAGCAATTCACTATGCACTAGTGATATAAATTAAGGTATACTCACTCCCTAACTTTCGCATACAGGAGATTACAAATGGCTCGCGGAATAAATAAGGTCATCTTGATTGGCAACGTTGGTGTTGACCCGGATGTTCGTTACCTACCCAATGGTAACGCAGTAACTACTCTTTCAATTGCCACCAGTGAATCATGGAAAGATAAAAATACCGGTGAAAAGCAAGATAGAACTGAATGGCACCGTGTCGTTTGCTTTAATCGTCTAGGTGAAATCGCCGGCGAATACGTACGTAAAGGCTCAAAGCTTTATATTGAAGGCAGTTTAAGAACGAGAAAATGGCAAGATCAACAAGGCCAAGATCGTTATACCACAGAAATCGTTGCCAATGATATTCAAATGCTGGATAGTAAGGGTGGCAGTGCTGGTGGTTATGATGATATGTCGCAAGCACCACAATATGCTCCAGCGCCCCAACCAAGCGCTAATCGACAAGCAGCAGCACCACAATCAAATCAAATGCCGCATGATGCTTTTGATCAATTTGATGACGATGTCCCATTCTAAGTAATAGTGGAGCCTGGTTGCTTACAACCAGGTTTTCCTTTTCTCCCTCTATTCTGCCATATACTACGTCGAATAATTCCTCGCTCCAACAATAGCACAGCCACAAAGAATTACATCACGATAAGAAAACTAGCCCGTATTAATGCTGCGTAATACAGGCTCAACGCAGTAAGTAGTAATCTAATGACATTAACACAGACGAATATTGTAGAACAGGCTTAGGCTGGGCTGCTAAGCCCTACAAACACAATTGAACCAGCCCCGAGATCCGCGACCTTAACAGCCAGTCAACAAAGCAATAGCATTCATATCTCATGACTTATCCCGGAGCAAGTATACGAGCTTTTTCGGCCACCAACGGGAATCTAAGAGCCGACTAATGGAAAAAATACTTAAATCAAATAAATAAAAAACCCGCTTTTAGCGGGTTTTTATAAAACATCAAAAAATGATATTTCAATAATTACTCAGCATCAGCAACTGGTCTGTCTAACAGCTCAACAATTGCCATTGGTGCATTATCACCATCTCTAAATCCACATTTGATAATGCGAACATAACCACCAGGACGCTTTTCAAAACGAGGACCTAAATCAGTAAATAACTTACCTACCGCAGATTTTGATCTCAAAATATCAAAAGCATGACGACGTGTAGCCACTGAATCAACTTTACTTACAGTGATTAAAGGCTCAATATAACGTCGTAAGTCTTTAGCTTTAGGCAGAGTCGTTTTAATTAACTCATGCTCAATTAAAGAATTACACATATTTGAGAACATCGCCTTGCGATGACTACTTGTACGGCCAAAATTACGGCCAGAATTACGATGACGCATAACAAAAACTCCTAAACATTACTCGCCAAGACTTGCTGGCGGCCAATTCTCAAGTTTCATACCCAGCGATAATGAACGTGAAGCTAAAACGTCCTTAATTTCAGTTAAAGATTTCTTACCTAGATTAGGAGTCTTTAATAATTCATTTTCAGTACGTTGTACTAAATCGCCAATATAATGAATATTTTCTGCTTTTAAACAGTTAGCAGAACGAACCGTTAACTCTAAATCATCTACAGAACGTAATAGAATTGGATCAAAATCATTGCGTTCTTTATTATCAGAGCGAGACTCTTCAAACTTCATATCAACGAATGCATGAAGTTGTCTCTGAAGGATGCTAGCAGAAATACGAATAGATTCTTCAGCATCAATTGTACCATTAGTTTCTAATTCAATAGTTAGCTTATCTAAGTCAGTACGGTTTTCAACACGCGCACTATCAACATAGTAAGCAACTTTTTTTACAGGCGAGAAACTATTGTCAATTTTAAGTTTACCAACAGATTTTCTTTCCACTTCATCATCAAAATGTCTAATGAAGGAATCAGTACTATGGAATCCAATTCCTCTTTCAACTTTCAATGTCATGTTTAATTTGCCCTTTTCGTTCAAATTAGCAATGACAAGCTCAGGGTTAACAACTTCAACGCCATGAGTTAGTTGAATATCACCTGCAGTAACTTGGCAGGGGCCTTGCTTATTAAGAGTTACTATAGCCTCTTCACCAGTTGTTAACTTAATTGCAACCAATTTTAGATTAAGTAGCAAATCAACAACATCTTCCTGAACACCTTCAATAGTACTGTATTCATGAAGAACACCTTCTATTGAAGCCTCAGTGATTGCGCTTCCAGGCATAGATGATAGTAATATACGTCTCAAAGCATTGCCGAGGGTATGACCAAAGCCACGCTCCAAAGGCTCTAAAACTATTTTAGCTTTATAAGGCGATTCAGCCTGAACCTTAAGAACATTAGGTGTCAGCATTTCATTGATTTCAGTATACATTCAGCTATTTCTCCGAGCTTACTTAGAGTAAAGTTCTACAACAAGGTTTACGTTGTAGTCTGAAGATAAGTCAGTTAACGTTGGTGCTGTAGAGAAAGTTCCTTTAAACGAAGAAGAATCTACAGTAATCCAATCGCATGGAACTCTTTGTTCAGACAAAGCTAAAGCCGCTTGAATACGTGCTTGACCTTTTGCCTTTTGGCGAACAGTAATCACATCTCCAGGCTTAACTAAAAATGACGGTACGTTAACAATTTGCTCATTAACTAATATCGCTTTGTGCGTAACTAATTGTCTTGCTTCAGCACGTGTGGTTGCAAAACCCATACGATAGACAACGTTATCAAGACGTCTTTCAAGCAGATTCATCAGGTTTTCGCCTGTAGAACCCTTCATGCGCGCAGCCATTTTATAATAACCACGGAATTGCTTCTCAAGAACACCATACAGTCTTCTAATTTTTTGCTTTTCTCTAAGCTGAATTCCATAACCGCTCAAACGTGGCTTCTTATCACCATGTTGTCCTGGTAATTTTTCAGATTTACATTTGGACTTATGATCACGAACGCCACTTTTCAGTAATAAATCACAACCTTCACGACGTGATAATTTACATTTTGGACCAAGATATCTAGCCATTAAATTACTCCTAAAGTCTTACACACGACGTTTTTTAGGTGGCTTACACCCGTTATGAGGGATACCAGTAACATCGGTTATTTCAACGATTTTAATGTCCTGATCTATAATTTCACGAATTGTGGATTCTCTACCAGGACCAGGGCCACGTACAAATACAGCCACAGATTTTATACCATATTCTTTTGCAGCAGCAGCAGCACGCTCAGTTGCAACTTTTGCAGCATAAGGTGTACTTTTTCTTGAGCCCCTAAAGCCAGATCCACCAGCTGTAGCCCAACTTAACGCATTACCTTGTCGATCAGTAAAGGTAACAATTGTATTGTTAAAAGACGCGTGGATGTGAACGATACCGTCAGATACGACACGCTTTGCCTTTTTACGTACTTTCTGTTGCTTTGACTTAGTTATTGCCATCTTTCTTTCCTACATGAAAAATCAATTAGTAGTGCCTTTTCTGCGACCTTTACGAGTACGAGCATTAGTTTTCGTACGTTGTCCACGCAAGGGCAAGCCTCTTCTGTGTCTTAACCCGCGATAACATCCAAGATCCATAAGGCGCTTAATGTTCATTGTCACAACACGACGCAAATCACCTTCTACAGTAATTTTCGCAATTTCGGTTCTCAAAGACTCCAACTGAGCATCTGATAACTGTGAAACTTTAGTTGAGGGTTCGATACCTACTGTGGAACATAATTTTAGGGATGTAGTTTTACCGATACCATATATAGCTGTTAAAGCAATCACAACATGCTTGTGATCAGGTATGTTTACTCCTGCAATACGAGCCATTAACTTCTCCGAACGTTATTTTGTTCTGTCGAAAGGGACAGAAGAATACTATTTTTATAAAAATAAATCAAGCAGATCTTAACCCTGCTTTTGCTTATGTCGGGCATCTTTACAAATTACTCGTATAATGCCACTTCTTTTAATAATTTTGCAATTGCGACAAATGCGCTTTACAGATGCTCTTACTTTCATTCCTAACTCCGATAAAAATCATAGTAGACCAGGTAACTTCGTACCTTTAAAATTAGCCTTTTTCATTAAAGAATCATATTGCTGAGTCATTAAATGGGCTTGTATTTGTGCTACAAAATCCATAATAACAACTACGATAATTAGCAACGATGTTCCTCCAAAATAAAAAGGGACATGCCACGTATACATTAAAATCTGAGGCAACAAACACACTAAAACTAGATATATAGCACCGATTAAGGTCAACCGAGTCATCACAGAATCGATGTATTTAGTTGTTTGCTCACCGGGTCTAATTCCTGGGATATAAGCACCAGATTTCTTTAAGTTTTCTGCAGTATCTTTAGGGTTAAAAACAAGAGCTGCATAAAAGAACGCAAAAAACAAAATAGCAATTGCATAAACAATTAAGTACAAAGGCTGGCCTGGTGATAAAGCCATTCCAACATCAGATAACCATCCCAAACCTTTAGTATGGGAAAAGAACTGAGCTAGTGTTGCTGGTAGTAATATAATACTGGATGCAAAAATTGGAGGAATTACACCAGACATATTAATTTTTAAGGGTAAATGGCTAGTTTGAGCCGCATATACCTTTCTACCTTGCGTCCTTTGTGCATAGTTAACTCTAATTCGTCTTTGAGCTCGTTCCATAAACACTACAAAACCTGTAACGACCACTACAATTACAGCAACAACAATTAGAGTCAGGGCTTGCATCTGTCCTTCTTTTACCTGTTGAAGAACTGAAGCGATCGCGCTTGGCATACTAGAAACAATCCCTGAGAAAATAATCAGAGAAATACCGTTTCCAACACCCTTCTCAGTTATTTGCTCACCTAACCACATTAAGAACATGGTTCCTGTGACCAAAGTAACAACTGCTGTAAAATAAAATGAAGCATCAGGTTGCAATGCAATTTGCTGTCCTGCTAACCACCGCGCCATACCTAAGGACTGGAATATAGACAGTACCAAGGTTAAATATCGTGTGTATTGGTTTATTTTTCTACGTCCAGACTCGCCTTCTTTCTTTAATTGCTCCAGTTTTGGTGAAACAACAGTAAAAAGTTGAATAATAATGGAAGCAGAAATATACGGCATAATACCGATAGCAAATACGGTAACACGCGATAAAGCGCCACCAGAAAACATATTAAACAAGCCAAAGATTGTATTTTGCTGCTCATTGAAGAAATTAGCTAAACGAGCAGGATCCAAACCAGGAACTGGAATGTGGGCTCCTAAGCGATACACTAATATTCCAAGAATAACAAACATTAATCTTGATTTAAGTTCAGCCAATCCACCACGAGATTGGCTACCATTATGTTTTTGGTTTTTCATAGTCACTCTTCTATGCTGCCACCTAGACCTTCAATGGCTGAACGAGCGCCTTTAGTGACCCTTAAACCTTTCAGTTTGATGGCTTTAGTTAACTCACCGGATAAAATAACCTTTACATCTTTAATTGAACCGTTAATCAGCCCTTCTTTACGTAAGACATCTAAGTCAATTACGTCAACTGTTAACTTTTCAAGTTCACTTAAACATACTTGATCAACTGTTCTACCAATACGAGATTTAAAGCCCATTTTTGGCAAACGTCTTTGAATTGGCATTTGACCGCCTTCAAAGTTAATCTTGTGGAATCCACCTGCTCTAGCTTTTTGACCTTTGTGACCTTTACCACTAGTTTTACCTAGTCCTGATCCAATACCACGGCCTAGACGCTTTTTAGGACGTCGAGAACCTGGATCTGGTGATAGTGAATTTAAGTTCATTACACACTCTCCTCAACGAGCAATAAGTAATCGACCATATTAATAAGGCCACGAATTGCTGGAGTATCATTATGAAACACACATGAGTTTGTTTTACCTAAACCCAATTGCTTTACAATCGAAATATGCTTTGGTTTTCTACCAATAGTACTTTTAACCAAAGTAATTTTAAGTTTCTTTTCCATAATTAGCCCGCCATAACTTCTTCAACAGTTTTACCACGCTTGGCTGCAACATAATCTGGAGTACCGATGTTCATTAAAGCACCGATTGTTGCACGTACAATATTGCTTGGATTGGTAGAACCAATGCTCTTCGCTAATATATTTTGTACGCCGAGAACTTCCAGCACTGCACGCATTGCGCCACCAGCAATAATACCGGTACCTTCGCTAGCTGGCTTCATGAATACTTTAGAAGCACCATAGCTCCAGGTAATTTCGTGGAAAATAGTTGAACCAGAAAGAGGAATATAAACCATGTTTTTCTTGGCTTGTTCCATTGCTTTTTGAATTGCAATTGGAACTTCACGAGCCTTACCACGGCCAAAGCCTACTCTACCTTTTCCGTCGCCAACAACAACGAGAACTGCAAAGCCAAATACACGTCCACCTTTAACAACTTTCGCTGTACGGTTTACCGCGACTAGCTTCTCTGTATAACCATCTGATTTTGGTGATTCTTCGAATGCCATAATCGTTCCTTAAAAATCTAACCCAGCTTCGCGAGCACCTTCTGCAAGGGCTTTCACTCTGCCATGATACTTGTAACCAGCACGATCAAATGCAACCTCAGTTACACCTTTTTCACTAGCGCGCTTCCCAAGTAGCTTACCTACTAAGTTAGCTTGCTCTACTTTGCATTTGCCGGTCAAACTGGCTCTTAATTCTTTATCGACAGTTGAACAAGATGCTAACACTCTATCTCCTTGCTTATCTGCTTGGATAATTTGAGAATAGATATGCACACCGCTTCTATGAACAACTAAACGTGCTCTGCCTGATTTACGAATCAGGGCTTTTGTTTTTAAACCACGTCTTGTGCGTGAGTTGTGCTTATTCATGACTTAGACCCTATTTCTTCTTCGCTTCTTTACGAACAATTTGTTCACCAGCATACTTAACACCTTTACCTTTATAAGGTTCTGGTGGTCTAAATGCTCTGATTTCAGAAGCAGCCTGTCCTAGAATTTGCTTATCAACACCTTTAAGTACAATAACTGTATTGCTAGGAGTCTCAGCTGAAACACCTTTAGGCAATTCATACTCTACTGGGTGAGAAAAACCTAGAGATAAACTAACAGTCTTATCTTTAGCTTGTGCTCTATAACCTACACCAACTAATTCCAGAGTTATCACAAAACCTTGTGTAACGCCGTGAACCATGTTGTTTACTAAGGCTCTAGCAGTACCTGCTTGTGCCCAAGCTTTAGGATCATTTGCGGCTGGTGCAAATTCGATATGGTTATCTGCATTTTTAGTAATTTTCACTAACTTATTAATTTTTTGTGTCAGTGAACCTTTTGGCCCTTTTACCGTAATTTCACCAGCGGTAATTGTTACTTCAACACCAGCTGGTTGTGCTACAGGGGCTTTTGCTACTCTAGACATATCATTCCCCTCAAGTATTAAGCCACTTCACAAATGACTTCGCCACCAACGCCTTTCAGCTTCGCAGATACATGAGTCATTATGCCTTTAGATGTGGATAATATTGCCACGCCAAATCCAGGAATCGAAGTTAGATCTTTAGAAGATTTATAAACTCGTAATCCAGGTCTACTAATTCTTTTAATAAGTTCGATAACTGGCTTACCATGGTAATACTTCAGTTTAATCGTCATTATTTTAAGATTATTCTCTAGTGCTTCTACGAAGAAATCTTGAATATAACCTTCTTCTTTCAAAACACGAGCAATTTCTTCTTTCAATCGAGAAGAAGTTAATGTTACTTGCTGATGTCTAGCCTGTTGACCATTTCTAATTCTGGTCAGCATATCAGCAACAGGATCATGCATACTCACAATCGTTCTCCAAAAAATTTACCAACTGGACTTTCTGCCGCCTGGTACGTTGCCAACCATTAATTGCTGTCTTAAACAAATTCTGCAAAGACCGAATTTGCGATATACCCCATGTGGACGACCACATGATTGACATCTTTTTTTATGGCGAACAGGGTTAGAATTAACAGGTAATTTTGCTAATTTAGCCTGACTATCCATAATCACCTGAAAATCATCAGATGATTTGATCAGGATTTTCAATTCGTTTCTGCGCTGGCTGTATTTGTTTACAAGCTTGGCACGCTTTAACTCTCGCATAAGCATTGATTTCTTAGCCACAATATCACCCTTCTATTTTTTATCTCTATCTTTCAATGGAAGATTAAACGCTTCTAATAAAGCTTTAGCTTCTTCGTTTGTTTTAGCAGTTGTGGTGAAACAAATGTCCAACCCACGAATGCCATCTGTTTTATCGTAATCAATTTCAGGGAATACGATTTGCTCATGTAAACCCATACTGTAGTTACCAGTACCATCAAAAGACTTAGGATTTAGGCCACGAAAATCTCTTACACGAGGTAGAGTAATAGAAACTAAACGATCTAAAAACTCATACATACGTTGACGACGAAGCGTAACTTTGCATCCGATCGGCCAACCTTCTCTGATCTTGAAACCAGCTATAGATTTTCTAGCTTTAGTAACAACAGGCTTTTGTCCAGCAATTAAAGTCATGTCTTCGATTGCGTGGTTCATAATCTTCTTATCGCCAACAGCTTCGCCAACACCCATATTTAAGGTAATTTTAACTAGCTTTGGAACTTCCATAACACTGGAATAATTAAACCGCTTCATCATCATAGGGATGATTTCTTTTTGATAAAAATCATTAAGTCTTGTCATTTCAATCCCCTAATTAAACACGGTCAATTATTTCATTGTCAGATTTAAAGTATCTAACCTTAGAACTGACACCGTTGCTTTCAATAAACTTGAAGCCAACTTTATCAGCTTTCTTAGTGTTAGGATTATAATGAGCAACATTTGATACATGAAGTGCAGCTTCAGTAGCCACAATTCCACCTTTGTTTTCGGGTTTTTGTGGGTTAGCTTTAACATGTTTCATAACCATGTTTCCGCCTTCTACAACAACGCGATCTTCTGCCACTCGTAGGATTTTACCTACATGACCTTTACTTTTACCGGCGATTATAATAACTATGTCGCCTGTCTTAATACGTTTCATATCTAATCCTTCTCACAAAACTTCTGCAGCCAGAGATATTATTTTCATAAATCCCTCTCGTAGCTCGCGAGTAACGGGGCCAAATATACGAGTACCAATTGGCTCGTTTTGGTTATTTAAAAGTACTGCAGCATTGCCATCAAAACGGATCAACGAACCATCATCTCGGCGAACACCTTGAGCTGTTCTAACAACAACAGCTTTCATTACAGCACCTTTTTTTACTTTACTTCTTGGTATTGCGTCTTTAACACTCACTTTGATTACATCACCAACACGCGCATAGCGTCTGTGCGATCCACCAAGTACTTTAATACACATTACCTTTCGTGCTCCACTGTTATCAGCAACATCGAGCACAGTCTGCATTTGGATCATTTTATTACTCCAGCTCTGATTTAGACCAGAAAAAGGTTGCTGATTATATCAGGCCTTTTAGGGTTTTAAAAGTATATCAACGAAGTTGATTAAGAAATTACTTCAACTAATACCCAGCTTTTTGTTTTAGAGAGTGGTCTTGACTCACGGATCTTCACAATATTACCAATTTTACATACTTGATTCTCATCATGAGCATGTACTTTGGATCTACGCTTCATAATTTTGCCATACTTAGGATGCTTTACTGAACGCTCAATCATCACAACTATAGTTTTATCCATTTTGTCGCTAACTACTTTTCCAACCATTGTTCTGGCGTTTGATTCATTAGTAGACATATTACTTACCTGCCTTTTCAGTCAAAATTGTTTTAACTTTGGCTACTGACTTACGCACCATAGTAATGAGGTGAGTTTTATCTAGTGAACCACTTGCTTTTTTCATTCGTAAATTTAATTGTTCTTTACGTAATGAGAGCAATTCATCATTCAATTCTTCAACTGACAAATTACGTAACTCTTGAACAGTTTTCATTACATCACCTTCCTTTCTTCAAACATAACTTTGAAAGGAAGTTTTGCTTTAGCCAGATCAAAAGCTTCCATCGCAAGCTCTCTAGATACACCTTCCATTTCAAATAGAACCTTACCAGGTTGTATTTGAGCAACCCAATATTCTACGCTACCTTTACCTTTACCTTGACGAACTTCTAAAGGCTTTTGAGTAATAGGTTTGTCTGGGAATACTCTAATCCAAATTTTACCACCACGCTTGATATGACGAGTCATTGCACGACGTGCAGCTTCGATTTGACGAGCAGTAAGACGGCCTCTTTCCAGGGCCTTCATACCGAACTCACCAAAACTTATATTGCTACCACGTAAGGCCAAACCTCTGTTACGGCCTTTCATTTGCTTGCGGTGTTTTGTACGCTTTGGTTGTAACATGATTCTTAATCCTCAATCACTAGGCGTTGTCAGTAGATCTTTTCTTTTGTGGCAGAACTTCACCCTTAAAGATCCAGACTTTTACACCAATAATACCGTAGGTAGTTTTAGACTCTGCTGTACCGTAATCAATATCAGCTCTGAATGTGTGTAATGGAACACGACCTTCGCGGTACCATTCACTACGAGCGATTTCAGCACCACCTAATCTTCCACTCACGCAAATCTTAATACCTTTAGCACCTGCTTTAAGAGCAGATGTAACAGCACGTTTCATAGCACGACGGAACATAACGCGTTGTTCTAACTGTTGTGCAATGCTCTCTGCTACTAAAGTAGAATCCAGCTCAGGCTTTTTAATTTCTTCGATATTTAAATGTACAGGAACACCTAATTTTCCAGAAATTTCATTACGCAGTGTTTCAATACCGCCGCCTTTCTTACCAATGATAACACCAGGACGTGCCGTTTGAATTGTAACTACAGCATTATTAGCTGGACGCTCGATTAGAATTTTGCTTACAGCAGCAGCCATAAGTTTTTTCTTTAGTTCAGCACGTAAATTAATATCCTGAATTAAAAACTCAGCATATCTTTTACCAGCAAACCATTTAGAATTCCAATCTTTAATAATTCCAAGGCGTATGCCTATAGGGTTAACTTTTTGTCCCATTGCTATTCCTCGTCAGACACTTTAATCGTGATATGGCAGGTGCGTTTGCAAATTCTGTTTGCACGACCTTTAGCTCTGGGACTAATGCGTTTTAAAGTAGCCGCTTCATCAACGCAGACCATACCTACTTTTAGATCATCAATATCTGCTCCGTCATTGTTCTCAGCGTTAGCAATTGCTGATTCCAATAATTTAAGCATTAATTGAGCACCTTTTTTGGGCGTGAACTTGAGGACATCAAGTGCACTTGATACTTTCATATTACGTATCATATCGGCTACCAATCTGCCCTTCTGAGCGGATAAGGGAGCACCTTTCAACTTAGCTGTAACTTCCATCATATCCTCTTACTTGCCTTTAGCCTTTCTGTCACCAGAGTGGCCTTTGAATGTACGAGTCATGGCAAACTCACCTAATTTATGACCAACCATATTGTCTGTGATAAAAACAGGAATATGTTCTTTCCCGTTATGAACAGCAATTGTTAAATCAATCATTTCAGGAACGATTGTTGAACGGCGAGACCAAGTCTTAATTGGTTTCTTAGAGTTGCTTTTTACTGCAGCCATTACTTTGCTGATCAGATGTTGGTCAATAAATGGACCTTTTCTTATAGAACGAGCCACTTGATATCCTCTCTAATTATTTCTTCTTACGTCTTCTGACAATGAAGCCATCTGTACGCTTATTACTTCTGGTCTTATAACCTTTAGTAGGTACACCCCAAGGTGATACTGGATGACGTCCACCAGAAGTACGGCCTTCACCACCACCATGTGGATGGTCAACTGGGTTCATCGCAACCCCACGTACTGTTGGACGAATACCTCTCCAACGCTTAGCTCCTGCCTTACCTAATGAACGTAAGCTGTGTTCACTGTTACTTACTTCACCAACTACTGCACGGCATAATACGTGAATCTTACGCATTTCACCTGAACGCAATCTTAAAGTTGCGTAAATACCTTCTTTAGCAACTAACTGACCGCTAGCACCAGCACTTCTTAACATTTGAGCGCCTTTACCAGGTTTCATTTCAACACAGTGAATAGTGCTACCAACTGGCATGTTTTTCAGAGGTAAACAGTTACCTACGCTAATAGGAGCATCTGCACCACTTACCACAACATCACCAACATTTAAGTTAGCTGGAGCAATAATATAACGTCTTTCGCCGTCTTTATAAACGATTAAAGCAATTAATGCTGTTCTGTTTGGATCATACTCGATACGCTCAACACGACCTTCGATACCATCTTTATTACGTTTGAAGTCAATAATACGGTATTGATTACGCTGGCCACCACCGATATGTCTTACAGTGATTCTACCATTGTTGTTACGTCCGCCAGTTTTCTTTAGCTTCTCAATTAAAGCAGCATGTGGACGTCCTTTATGGATGTTTTTATGAACCACACGCAATTCGCCACGTTTACCGGGCGATGTAGGTTTAGATTTTAATAGTGCCATCTTAATCTGCCTTATTCGGTAGCTGTAAAGTCAATATCTTGATCAGCATGAAGAGTTACAAATGCTTTTTTCCAGTCGCTACGCTTACCCGCTGTTTGCTTGAAGCGTTTTGATTTTCCCTTCACGTTGATAACAGATACATTTTTAACTTTAACGTTAAATACATGCTCTACCGCCATTTTAATTTCATTCTTAGTTGCGGTTTTCAATACTCTAAAAGTGAACTGTTTTAGCTTATCGGCTAAAACAGTTGCTTTTTCAGAAGTATGTGGTTCACGGAGAACCATCAACAATCTTTCAGCATTCATTGTAACTGTTCCTCAATTTTTTTAATTGCAGCTTCTGTAACAACAACTTTCTCAAACTTGAGTAAAGAAACAGGATCTAAAGTCGCAACGTCACAGATATCGAAGTCAATTAAATTTCTTGACCCGAAGTATTCATTCTCACCAACTTCACTCATTACAATTAGAGCGTTGTTAATGTCCAACTGGTTCATTTTTGCAACGAAGTCTTTAGTTTTTTTACTTTCACAATGAAAATCACTAACGACAACTAAGTTCCCAGTACGGCAAAGTTCGGAGATTATACTACGTAATGCGCGTTTGTACATTTTTTTATTAATTTTTTGTGAATAATCTCGCTTTTTGGATGCGAAGGTCACGCCACCGCTTCTCCAAATTGGGCTTCGAATCGTACCCGCACGTGCACGACCGGTTCCTTTTTGGTTCCAAGGCTTTTTACCACCGCCTCTAACTTCTGAACGAGTTTTTTGTGCGCTATTACCACTACGAGCATTATTCATGTAGGTTACAACAGCTTGGTGTATTAAACCTTCATTATATGCGTACGCAAAAACATCTTGGTTCAGACTTAATTTTGTTTTCTTATCTATAGTAGTAATTTCCATCACTCACCTCGTGCTTGCTTTTTAGCTGCAGGCTTAATCTCTACTCGTGAACCAGGAGCACCAGGAATAGCGCCTTTGATTAGGAGAAGATTTCTTTCAGCATCTACGCGCACAAGTTCAAGGCTTTGAACTGTACAACGAACATTACCCATATGGCCTGCCATTTTTTTACCTTTGAACACGCGGCCTGGAGTTTGGTTTTGACCAATAGAACCAGGAACACGATGCGATCTGGAGTTACCATGAGTAGCATCTTGTGTTCTGAAGTTGTAACGCTTAACAGTACCGGCAAAACCTTTACCCTTAGAAGTACCTGAAACGTCTACAAATTGTCCAGCAGCGAAAATATCTGCAACAGACAGTACTTGACCTGAAGTAAATTGATCTTCAGCGTCGATTCTGAACTCAACTTGCATATCACCAGCTTCAACTTGAGCTTTAGCAAAATGCCCAGTTTGAGCTTTATTTACTTTACTCGCTTTTTTAGAACCACCGGTTATTTGAACAGCTGAATAGCCATCAACATCGTTGGTTTTAATTTGAGTAACTCTATTAGGGTGAACTTCAACAACAGAAACAGGTACTGAAACCCCTTCTGGTGTGAAGACCCGAGTCATACCGATTTTACGGCCTAATAAACCGATCATCATTGTAACACCTCTTTAATATCCTTCACCCTAACAATTAGTCATCAAGGCTTATCTGAACATCAACCCCAGCAGCCAGATCCAATTTCATCAAAGCATCTACTGTCTTTTCAGTCGGATGAACGATAACGACCAGGCGTTTATGAGTACGTAATTCATATTGATCTCGCGCATCTTTGTTAACATGCGGAGAAATCAATACGGTGAATTTTTCCTTACGAATTGGTAAGGGTATTGGTCCTCGAATTTGAGCACCAGTACGCTTAGCTGTCTCCACGATTTCTCGAGTTGATAAGTCAATCAACCGATGATCAAAGGATTTTAATCTAATTTTTATATTTTGATTGTTACTCATTCTAATTACTCGATAATTTTAGCGACAACACCGGCGCCTACTGTACGGCCACCTTCCCGAATTGCGAAACGTAAACCTTCATCCATCGCAATAGGAGCATGTAGGTTAATTACTAATTGTACGTTATCGCCTGGCATTACCATTTCTACACCTTCCGGCAAGTCACAAGTACCTGTTACGTCGGTTGTTCTGAAATAGAATTGAGGTCTGTAACCATTGAAGAATGGAGTATGACGTCCGCCTTCTTCTTTTGATAACACGTACACTTCTGCTTCAAATTTAGTGTGTGGCTTAATTGTGCCTGGCTTAGCCAATACTTGACCACGCTCAACTTCATCACGCTTAGTTCCACGTAATAACACACCAACGTTGTCTCCAGCGCGTCCTTCGTCCAACAACTTACGGAACATTTCTACTCCAGTACAAGTTGTCTTAGTTGTATCGTGGATACCAACAATTTCAATCTCTTCACCAACTTTAACAATTCCGCTCTCAACACGGCCAGTTACTACTGTACCACGTCCAGAAATTGAGAATACGTCTTCGATTGGTAATAAGAATGCTTTATCAATGTTACGAACTGGCTCAGGAATGTATGAATCCATTGTATCAACCAGTTTTTCAATTGCTTTAACACCAATATCACTCTCGTCGCCTTCCAGTGCTTTCAGCGCTGAACCAACAACGATAGGAATGTCATCGCCAGGGAAGTCGTAGCTGCTTAATAAATCACGTACTTCCATCTCAACTAACTCTAACAGCTCAGGATCATCAACCATGTCTGCTTTGTTCATGAACACAACAATGTATGGTACACCAACTTGGCGTGACAATAGAATGTGTTCTCTAGTTTGTGGCATTGGGCCATCAGCTGCTGATACTACTAAAATCGCTCCGTCCATTTGCGCAGCACCAGTGATCATGTTCTTAACATAGTCAGCGTGTCCTGGGCAGTCTACGTGCGCATAGTGTCTTGTAGCTGATTCATATTCTACGTGAGCAGTAGAAATTGTAATTCCACGCTCTCTTTCTTCTGGGGCAGCATCAATTTGGTCGTATGCTTTAGCTGTTCCGCCAAATTTTTTCGCCATAATTGTAGTAATAGCTGCAGTTAAAGTTGTTTTACCATGGTCTACGTGACCGATTGTTCCCACATTAACGTGTGGCTTCTTACGTTCAAATTTTTCCTTCGCCATTTCAATAACCTCGTTAACTTTTATTGTTTCTTGATAATTGCTTCAGCAATGTTATTTGGAGCTTCAGCATACTTAGAAAATTCCATAGTATATGTTGCTCTTCCTTGGGTAGCAGAACGTAAATCGGTCGAATAACCAAACATCTCTGCAAGTGGTACTTCAGCTCTAACAATTTTACCCGCTGGTGAGTCTTCCATACCCTGAACTAAACCACGGCGTCTGTTAAGGTCACCCATAACATCTCCCATGTAATCTTCAGGAGTAACAACTTCAACACTCATTATTGGTTCGAGTAAAACAGGCTTTGCTTTCAATGCACCTTGTTTGAAACCCATAGAGCCTGCAATTTTGAATGCCATTTCACTAGAATCTACCTCGTGGAATGATCCATCAAACAGTGTCACTTTAACATCCACTACGGGATAGCCAGCGATAACACCGTTTTGCATTTGCTCTTGAATTCCTTTATCAACTGCTGGAATGTATTCTTTTGGAATGACACCACCAACAATTTCATTGATAAATTCATAACCCTTGCCAGGCTCTTGAGGCTCAATTTTAATCCATACGTGTCCGAACTGACCACGGCCACCAGACTGACGTACGAACTTTCCTTCTTGCTCAACAGCTTGTTTTATCGTTTCACGATAAGCTACTTGGGGTTTACCAACATTTGCTTCCACATTAAACTCACGCTTCATGCGGTCAACAATAATTTCAAGATGTAACTCACCCATCCCTTCAATGATCGTTTGTCCTGACTCTTCATCAGTATGAACTCTGAAGGAAGGATCTTCTTGAGCTAGTTTACCAAGCGCAACACCCATTTTTTCTTGGTCTGCTTTAGTTCTTGGCTCAACAGCTACTGCAATTACAGGATCAGGGAAATCCATACGCTCCAGAATAACGACATGATCTGGATCACATAAAGTATCACCTGTGGTCACTGTTTTTAATCCTACCGCAGCGGCAATATCGCCAGCTCTTACTTCTTTAATTTCTTCACGAGCATTCGCGTGCATTTGTACTATTCGGCCAATACGCTCTCTTTTTTCTTTAACAGAGTTAAACAGCGTATCACCGCTTTTCAGCGTACCAGAGTAAGCACGGATAAATGTTAATGTACCAACAAATGGGTCTGTAGCAATTTTAAATGCTAAAGCCGAGAAAGGTGCATCATACTTAGTTGCACGTGTAGTTGGATCACCATATTCATCAATACCTTGAACATCAGGAACATCTACTGGTGAAGGTAAATATTCAATGACGCCATCCAATACCGCTTGAACACCTTTATTTTTAAAGGCTGAACCGCAGAAAACCGGAACAACTTTGTTGCTTACAGTTAAATGACGTAGAGCGTCTTTAAGATCTGCTTCAGAAATTTCAGCACCTTCAAGATACTTTTCCATCAACTCTTCGCTAGCATCTGCTGCAGCTTCTACGATTAATGCACGATGCTCTTCGCATTGAGCTTGCATATTTGCGGGGATATCAACGTATTTAAAGGTCATGCCTTTGCTTTCGTCATCCCACTCAATTGCTTTCATTTTAATTAAGTCAATAACCCCTTTAAACTCTTCTTCTGCACCAATTGGCAATTGAAGAACTACGGGGTTAGCACCTAATCTTTGGCGAATTTGATCAACAACGCGCAAAAAATTTGCGCCCATTCTATCCATTTTATTAACGAATACGATGCGTGGAACACCATACTTATTCGCTTGACGCCATACAGTTTCAGATTGAGGCTCAACTCCAGACACAGAGTCAAATACTACAACAGCACCATCAAGAACACGCAAGGAACGCTCAACTTCAATCATGAAGTCTACGTGTCCTGGTGTATCAATGATGTTAATGCGATGTGGTTGGAATTGTTTATCCATTCCAGGCCAAAAGCATGTAACAGCGGCTGAAGTAATGGTAATGCCGCGCTCCTGCTCCTGAACCATCCAGTCAGTTGTTGCAGCACCGTCATGTACTTCACCAATCTTATGAGACATACCAGTATAATACAGTACACGTTCAGTTGTTGTGGTTTTACCCGCATCAACGTGTGCTGCAATACCGATGTTTCTATACAATTGTAATGGAGTAGACACGGATTACCTCTCTCTTAGTTCCATCTAAAATGCGCAAACGCTTGGTTAGCTTTTGCCATCTTATGAGTATCTTCACGTTTCTTCACTGCAGAGCCTTTGCTTTCAAAAGCATCTATCAATTCACCTGCCAAACGTAACATCATACCCTTTTCACCGCGTGAGCGAGCTGCTTGAACAATCCAGCGCATTCCTAAAGCGATGCTGCGATCATGTCTTACTTCAACAGGAACTTGGTAAGTAGCACCACCAACACGGCGTGAACGAACCTCAACACTTGGGCGAACATTGTTTAAGGCATCTTCAAAGTAGCGAAGAACAGCACTAGAACCAGAAGCACTTGTTGAGCCTGACTCACCTTCTTCATCTGACTTTTTGATTTTCTTGATGCGCTCTTCCATAACAGAAAGTGCACCGTAAATAATTTTCTCAGCAGTTGATTTCTTACCACTGACCATTAATACGTTAATGAATTTTGCTAACAGTTCACTGTGATGTTTAGGATCTGGCAAAATTTCTCTTTTGGGGACTTCTCTTCTTCTAGGCATTTCGATTTCCTACAATCAGTTATTTTTTATCTTTAGGTTTTTTGGTACCGTACTTAGAACGACCTTGTTTACGATCGTTAACACCTGACGTATCTAAACTACCCCTTACTGTGTGATAACGCACACCCGGTAAGTCTTTAACACGACCACCGCGGATTAGCACTACAGAGTGCTCCTGGAGGTTGTGGCCTTCACCACCAATGTATGATGAAACTTCAAATCCATTAGTTAAACGTACACGAGCAACCTTACGCATCGCTGAGTTAGGTTTTTTAGGTGTAGTAGTATAAACGCGTGTGCACACACCGCGTCGCTGTGGACATGACTCTAGTGCAGGTACGTTACTTTTCTTCTTTACGTCCACACGAGGCTTTCTTACTAACTGATTAATAGTAGCCATTTGTACTTCACTCCGATATTCTCTTGTGATTATTTCGAATGCATAAGGAGGCCGGATTCTATATAGATACGACAGATTTGTCAAGTTTTAATCTGCCGTATCTTAGATCCGAACTAGTGTTCTTGATTATCTGCGTTTAATGCTTCGCTTAACGCATGTTCAACATCACTCGCAGTAACAGTGTGCATTACATGCTCACCAGCTGCAGCCTTAGCTCTTTTTGCCTTCCGGCTTTGATGATAAGCATAACCTGTTCCTGCAGGAATCAAGCGACCAACCATCACGTTTTCTTTTAATCCACGTAAATCATCAATTTTACCACTTACAGCAGCTTCCGTCAGAACTCGAGTTGTTTCTTGGAATGATGCAGCTGAAATAAATGATTCCGTAGCCAAGGATGCCTTAGTAATACCCAATAAAATTGGCGTACCACGGGCAGGCTGTTTTCCTTCAGCAATAAGCTTATCATTTTCTTGCAGCATAGCGCTTTCTTCGATTTGCTCACCAGCCAGGAATTTAGAATCACCTGCAAAAGTAATAACTCGCTTACGTAGCATTTGTCTAACAATTACTTCGATGTGCTTGTCATTAATTTTCACACCTTGTAAACGATATACGTCTTGTACTTCGTTAACAATATAATTTGCCAATGCGCCCACACCTAATAAGCGTAATATATCATGTGGATTGAGTGCACCTTCAGCGATGAGTTCACCGCGCTCTACGTGCTCCCCTTCAAACACAGAGATATGACGCCATTTTGGTATCAATTCCTCATGACATTGATCTTCAGAAACATTGATTATTAATCGACGTTTACCTTTAGTTTCCTTACCAAAGTTAACCAATCCAGATACTTCCGCCATAACTGCAGAATCTTTTGGTTTACGCGCTTCAAACAAGTCAGCTACCCGTGGAAGACCCCCGGTAATATCGCGTGTTTTAGAGCGTTCTTGAGGAATACGTGCAATGACGTCCCCAATACCTACTAGACCGCCATCTTCAAAGTTAACGATCGCATCTACAGGTAAGTAGTATTGTGCAGGAACGTTAGTACCAGCCAGGAAGATATCATCTCCATCAGCAGTTACTAATTTAACCATAGGACGTAAATCACGGCCTGCTGCACTACGTTGTTTCGCATCGATAATTACAATATTACTTAAACCGGTCAATTCGTCGGTTTGTCTGTTCATAGTAATACCGTCGATTAAGTCAACGAACTTTAAGTAACCACTCACTTCAGAAATAACTGGGTGAGTATGTGGGTCCCAAGTTGCAATTACCTGACCTGCATCAACAGGAGAGTTATCTTGAACCGAAATCACCGCACCATAAGGTAGCTTATAACGCTCACGCTCACGTCCGAACTCATCAACAATGGTCACTTCCCCTGAGCGCGATACCGCAACCAGGTTTTTATTCTCATGAGTTACCGTCTTAATGTTATGTAAACGAATAACCCCTTTAGTCTTAATTTGAATATTGTTAGCAGCTGTTGCTCTTGACGCAGCTCCCCCGATGTGGAAGGTACGCATGGTCAACTGAGTTCCAGGTTCACCGATTGACTGTGCCGCAATAATACCTACCGCTTCCCCAGTGTTAACCAAGTGTCCTCGAGCTAGATCACGACCATAACATTTAGCACAGAGTCCAAATCGGGTTAGACAGGTGATTGGCGAACGAACCATAACTTGGTCCACACTCTGCTTCTCTAACTGCTCAACCCAATCTTCATCCAATAAAGTACCTGCAGTAACCACAGGCTCAGTTTGATTTGGAATATAAACGTCTGCAGCAACAACACGACCTAATACCCGCTCATGTAGTGGTTCGACAATATCTCCACCCTCAATAAGAGGTTGCATTAGAATACCAGTTTCTACACCACAATCGTCTTCTGTAATAACAACGTCTTGGGCAACATCAACTAAACGACGAGTCAAGTAACCAGAGTTCGCTGTTTTCAATGCGGTATCGGCCAAACCTTTACGCGCTCCGTGAGTTGAAATGAAGTACTGGAATACGTTCAGACCTTCACGGAAGTTCGCTGTAATGGGAGTCTCAATGATCGAGCCATCTGGAGCCGCCATCAGACCACGCATACCGGCTAGCTGTCTAATCTGAGCCGCAGAACCCCTCGCTCCAGAATCAGCCATCATAAAGATTGGGTTAAATGATTCTTGGCGTGTTTCGTTGCCTTTAGCATCAGTAACTGCTTCAGTAGCAATCTTAGCCATCATCGATTTAGCGACTAACTCGTTAGTACGCGACCAAATATCGATTACTTTGTTATAACGCTCACCGTTAGTAACTAAACCAGAACGGAATTGCGATTCGATCTCACGAACTTCGTTATCAGCATGCTCAATAATACTTGCTTTATCGTCAGGAATCTCCATATCTTCGATACCAATCGATATTCCAGAACGAGTCGCATATTTAAACCCTGTATACATGAGCTTATCAGCGAACATAACCGTTTCTTTTAAGCCAAAGATACGGTAGCAACCGTCAATAACTTTGGAAATCATTTTCTTAGTCATGGTGCGGTTAATTGTAGCAAAAGGCATACCTTTAGGTAAAACTTCAGCAAGAATTGCACGACCCACTGTAGTTTCTACCAGATGATACCCTTCTTCACCATTCTCTTTAGCCATACGAATTTTAATTTTCGCATGAATATCAAGATGGTTTGATTCGTAGAAGTTCTGCGCTTCTTGGGCACTAACAAATATTTTGCCTTCACCTAAAGCATTAACTTTTTCACGAGTTAAGTAATATAAACCTAATACTACGTCCTGGCTAGGAACAATAATAGGCTCACCGCTTGCTGGTGATAAAATATTGTTGGTAGACATCATTAACGAACGAGCTTCTAACTGAGCTTCTAAAGTCAGTGGAACGTGAACCGCCATTTGGTCCCCGTCGAAGTCCGCGTTATATGCCGTACAAACTAATGGGTGTAATTGAATTGCTTTACCCTCGATTAGTACAGGTTCGAATGCCTGAATACCTAATCTATGCAGAGTTGGTGCACGGTTTAACAGGATTGGATGTTCACGAATAACGTCATCTAAAATATCCCAAACTACAGACTCTTCACGCTCTACCATTTTCTTGGCGGCTTTAATTGTTGTAGCTAAACCTCTAAATTCTAATTTACTGAAGATAAACGGCTTAAATAGCTCAAGTGCCATTTTTTTCGGTAAACCACATTGATGTAATTTTAATGTAGGACCTACCACAATTACGGAACGACCAGAATAGTCAACACGCTTACCAAGAAGGTTTTGACGGAAACGACCTTGCTTCCCTTTAATCATATCGGCCAATGATTTAAGTGGACGCTTGTTAGTACCAGTAATTGCTCTACCACGACGACCGTTATCTAATAAGGCATCAACAGATTCTTGTAACATACGCTTTTCGTTACGTACGATAATATCTGGAGCATTCAAATCAAGTAAACGCTTCAATCGGTTATTACGGTTAATTACGCGACGATAAAGATCGTTAAGATCCGAAGTAGCAAAGCGACCACCATCTAGAGGCACTAAAGGTCTTAAATCTGGTGGAAGAACTGGCAATACGTCCATAATCATCCACTCAGGTTTATTTCCTGATTCATAAAATGCTTCTAATAGTTTTAAACGCTTAGTAATCTTCTTAATCTTAGTTTCAGAGTTCGTAGTAGGTAACTCTTCACGTAGATTTTTGATTTCATCTTCAAGGCTAACTTGGCGTAATAGATCACGAATTGCCTCTGCACCCATACGTGCATCAAATTCATCACCGTATTGCTCCATAGCATCAAGATAAGCTTCATCGTTAAGCAATTGGCCACGCTCAAGTTCAGTCATGCCAGGCTCAACAACAACAAATGCTTCAAAGTAAAGAACGCGTTCGATGTCTCTTAAAGTCATATCCAGTAATAAACCAATTCTGGATGGTAATGATTTTAAGAACCAAATATGAGCTACTGGACTCGCCAGTTCAATGTGCCCCATACGCTCACGACGTACTTTAGCTAATGCAAGTTCAACACCGCATTTTTCGCAAATAACACCACGGTGTTTTAAGCGCTTATATTTACCACATAAACATTCATAATCTTTTACTGGGCCAAACGTTTTAGCACAGAATAAACCATCACGCTCAGGCTTAAAGGTACGGTAATTAATCGTTTCTGGTTTTTTTACCTCACCATAAGACCAAGAGCGAATTAATTCCGGAGAGGCCAACGCAATTTTAATTGCGTCGAACTCTTCACTTTGCCCTTGTTGCTTGAGAATCCCAAGCAAATCGCTCATCACTGGAGCTTTTCTCATCGGTTCATTCATTGGATCGTCGTTTAGAGTACTCAAGTCTATGTCTCCAAAAATTGGTTAATCAGTATGTATCGCTGATACGGTTAATCGTGATCTAATTCAATATCAATACCCAATGCACGAATCTCTTTTAACAATACGTTAAACGACTCTGGCATTCCTGGGTCCATACGATGATCACCATCGACAATATTCTTATAGATCTTCGTCCTACCACCAACGTCATCTGATTTTACAGTCAACATTTCTTGCAATGTATACGCAGCACCATATGCTTCAAGTGCCCATACTTCCATCTCCCCGAAACGCTGTCCTCCAAACTGTGCTTTACCGCCTAGTGGTTGTTGCGTTACCAAGCTATAGGAACCAGTTGAACGAGCATGCATCTTATCATCAACTAAGTGGTTAAGTTTTAACATGTACATGTAACCAACAGTAACTGGATTATCAAATTTATTTCCAGTTCGACCATCAGTCAATGTAGTCTTACCATCAGGAGATAAGCCTGCAAGTAATAACATGCTCTTGATCTCTTCTTCAGAAGCACCGTCGAATACTGGCGTTGCCATTGGCACCCCAGCTCGTAGGTTATCCGCTAAACGGAATAATTCTTCTTCATTTAAGCAATCAAGATTAACTCTTTGTACGCCATCATGGTTATATATTTTGGTTAAGAACGACTTAATTTCAGCCGCCGATTGCTTCGTATCTAACAATTCTGCAATCTTATGACCTAAACCTTTAGCAGCTAAACCAAGGTGTGTTTCTAGTACCTGACCAATATTCATACGCGAAGGTACGCCTAATGGGTTTAGTACGATATCGACAGATGTACCATCTTCCATATGCGGCATGTCTTCAACTGGAACAACAATAGAGATAACCCCTTTGTTACCATGTCGACCTGCCATCTTATCACCAGGTTGAATTCTGCGCTTAACCGCTAGATATACTTTAACGATCTTTAATACGCCAGGAGCTAAGTCATCACCTTGAATGATTTTCTTACGGCTGTCGTTAAAACGTTTTTCCATCTCTTTAGACAACATTTCAAGCTGTTTTGAAAGTTGTTCTAATTGCTGGCTTATCGCATCATTGTCTAAGCGAATATCAAACCATTTTTGACGCTCAACTTTGTCCAAGTATTCCTGAGTAATAGTTGAACCTGGTTTCAAACTAGCTGGACCACCAGTTGCTACTTTATCAAGAATTAAATTAGCTACGCGATGATAAATATCTTCTTCACGAATTCGGCGCTCATCAACTAAGTCTTTACGAACACGGGCTAGATGCTCTTCTTCAATGCTTTTCGCACGTGCATCTTTATCTAGACCATCACGCGTAAACACTTGTACGTCAATTACGGTACCGTTCATACCAGAAGGAACGCGTAAAGATGAATCTTTAACATCAGAAGCTTTTTCACCGAAGATTGCGCGTAATAATTTCTCTTCCGGAGTAAGTTGTGTTTCACCCTTAGGAGTTACTTTACCGACGAGAATATCGCCAGCTTTAACTTCAGCACCGATGTATACAACCCCGGCTTCGTCTAGATTAGATAATGCAGACTCACCAACGTTTGGAATATCAGCAGTAATCTCTTCTGTGCCTAACTTAGTATCACGAGCGATACAAGTTAACTCTTCAATATGAATAGTAGTGAAACGGTCTTCTTGAACAATACGCTCAGAGATAAGAATCGAGTCCTCGAAGTTGTATCCGTTCCAAGGCATAAATGCTACAAGTAAGTTTTGACCTAACGCTAATTCACCCATATCCGTACAAGGACCATCAGCGAGGATGTCACCACGTTGAATGAGATCACCTGTATTCACGATTGGTCTTTGGTTAATACATGTATCTTGGTTTGAACGGAAGTATTTAGTTAAGTTATAAATATCTACGCCAGTCTCACCAGCAGTTGTTTCGTCATCATTAACACGAACTACGATACGTGAAGCGTCAACTAAATCAATTACCCCACCACGTTTTGCTACAACAGAAACCCCAGAGTCAGAAGCAACGATACGTTCCATTCCAGTTCCAACTAAAGGCTTCTCAGAACGTAATGTTGGTACTGCCTGACGTTGCATGTTTGATCCCATTAATGCGCGGTTCGCATCATCATGCTCTAAAAACGGGATTAACGAAGCAGCTACAGAAACAATCTGCTTTGGAGAAATATCCATGTAGTTAATTTTATCAGGAGTAGTTAATGAAAACTCATTCTGATGTCGGCAAGGAACCAAGTCAGCAAGAATATTACCTTGCTCGTCTAAAGCAACACTTGATTGCGCAATATATTGATCCACTTCTTCAATCGCAGATAAGTATTCAATATCGTCAGTTACACGGCCATCAATTACTTTACGGCAAGGAGTTTCAATAAAACCATAATCATTAGTTCTTGCATAAACAGATAAGGAGTTAATCAATCCAATGTTTGGACCTTCAGGTGTTTCAATTGGACATACGCGACCATAGTGAGTGGTATGTACGTCACGAACCTCGAAACCAGCGCGTTCACGCGTTAAACCACCTGGGCCTAATGCTGATACACGACGCTTATGGGTAACTCCAGATAGTGGGTTTACCTGATCCATGAATTGAGACAACTGGCTTGAACCAAAGAACTCTTTGATTGCTGCAGATACAGGCTTCGCGTTAATTAAATCTTGTGGCATTAAGTTTTCAGATTCAACTAGACTCAGGCGCTCTTTAACTGCACGCTCAACCCGAACTAAACCAACTCGGAATTGGTTTTCAGTCATTTCACCAACACTTCGTACACGACGGTTACCAAGATGGTCAATATCGTCAACCATGCCAATACCATTGCGAATATCGATAAGAGTCTTAATTACTGCCATGATGTCTTCTTTGGTCAATGTTCCAGGACCATCATCATTTTTTCTGCCTACACGGCGATTAAACTTCATACGACCAACAGCAGATAGGTCATAGCGCTCATCAACAAAGAATAGGTTTTTGAATAATGCTTCAGCAGCTTCTTTAGTTGGTGGCTCACCAGGACGCATCATACGGTAGATTTCTACCAGTGCTTCTAATTGACTTGAAGTTGGGTCAATTTTGATTGTATCAGAAACATAAGAACCATGATCTAAATCATTGGTATAAATCATATCGAACTGATGAATACCATGAGATGCCATTTTATCTAACAACTCATCAGTTACTTCATCATTTGCTTGCGCTACGACTTCACCAGTTAAGGTATCAATTATGTTTTTAGCTAATGTTTTGCCAACCATATAATCTCTAGGTACCACGAGATCTTGCATTTGGCTTTTTTCCATTTGCTTAATATGACGAGCTGTAATTCTTCTGCCCTGCTCAACAATTAGCTCACCAGTTTCAGGCACAAGAATATCAAATGAGGCAATCTCACCTCTCAAACGTTGTGGTATCAGTGCAATATGATACTCACCATTTTTGAGATGGCAGCTGGTCATTTCAAAGAATTCACTAAGAATGTCTTCAGTTTCGTATCCTAATGCTCTTAATAAGATACTAACAGGCAGTTTACGTCGTCTATCAATTCGAACATAAACGCAATCTTTAGGATCAAACTCAAAATCAAGCCAAGATCCACGGTAAGGAATAATGCGTGCTGAATAAAGTAATTTACCTGATGAATGAGTTTTACCTTTATCATGCTCAAATATAACACCAGGTGAACGATGTAACTGTGAAACCACGACACGTTCAGTACCATTCACAACGAATGTACCTACATCAGTCATTAGAGGGATTTCACCCATGAATACATCTTGTTCTCTAATATCTTTAATTGGCTTAGGCTCTTCGCTTGCGTCTTTATCAAGAACAACAAGTCTTATCTTAACCCGTAATGGTGCAGAATAGGTTAAACCACGTAACTTACACTCGCGAACATCGAATGCGGGCTCGCCCAGCTTATAACCAACATATTCAAGTCGTGCATTACCAGAAAAACTTTCGATAGGAAATACAGAAGAAAATGCAGCATGTAATCCTGTATTAAAGTGTTGACTTAATTTGCTATCGGCCTGAAGAAAATCTCTATAGGATTTAAGTTGAATTTCAAGCAGATTTGGTATCGCCATTTTATCGGCTTGGGTACCAAAGCTCTTGCGAAATCGTTTTTTCTCAGCATGCGAATATTGAGGTTTAGCTTCTGCAACGGCCATGGTGGTTCCTCTGTAAATTATTGATGACTTTCAAACACGTAAACCCAGCCATGAAAACATGGCTGGGTTTAATCTCATAGATACAACTATATTATTTAACTTCTACTGTAGCACCAGCTTCTTCAAGAGACTTCTTGAGGTTAGCAGCTTCATCTTTAGATACAGCTTCTTTAATTGTTGAAGGAGCACCTTCTACTAAGTCTTTAGCTTCTTTCAAGCCTAAACCAGTAATTTCACGAACCGCTTTAATTACGTTAACTTTGTTTGCGCCAAAGCTAGTCATAATTACGTTGAATTCAGTTTGCTCTTCAGCAGCAGAAGCAGCAGCAGCTGGAGCAGCAACCGCAACAGCAGCAGCGGCAGCAGAAACATTGAATTTCTCTTCCATTGCTTCGATTAGTTCAACAACTTCCATAACAGACATGTTTGCTATGGTATTTAAAATTTCGTCTTTAGACACAGCCATTACTAGCTCCTGATTTAAAAAAAATTAATTAATGATTAAAGGATTAACCTGCTTTTTTGTCTTTTACTGCTGCTATAGTTCTCACTAATTTAGCGTGAGGCTCAGCAAGAGTTCTAACAAATTTCTCAACTGGCGCTTTCATTACATACATCAACTTAGCAATTGCCTCATCCTTAGTCGGTAAGCTTGCAACTGCGTCAATTTGACTTGCTGCGTATACTTTTCCGCCTACAGACAATGCTTTGACTTCAAGTTTATCGAATGTCTTAGCAAACTCTTTAAGCAGACGCGCTGCATCACTGGGCGCTTCCAGAGATAAAGCAACGAACAACGGGCCAACAAGCATGTCACTCAAGCACTCAAACTCAGTGTCTTTAAATGCTCTACGAGTTAAAGTATTTCTTACAACTCGAAGATAAACACCAGCTTTACGCGCTTCTGTGCGTAATTGCGTCATTTGATTAACAGTTAAACCACGATAATCAGCAACAACTGCGGAAATAGCTTTAGAAGCGACTTCAGCCACCTCTTCAACTACTGCTTTTTTTGCAGCTAAATTTAATGTCACGTTACTGACCTCCTAATGTAAACAAATCTCAAGGATTTGCCAGTTATGGTGGCCGCCTCTTTTAAATGGAGCCGGTTCACCGTCTGCGCAGGAAATTAAGCCGAGGCCCCTGCGGTCTTCGACGGCATGGAACCAAATCTATGCCGTGAATTCTTAAAAATGGGTGGGTATTTTACACAGGTAAAGATGAAATATCAATAGCCAATCCAGGACCCATAGTTGTAGATAAAGAAATCTTCTTCAGGTATTGACCTTTAGATGAAGATGGTTTTGCTTTTTTCAAGTCGCTAATTAAAGCAATAATATTTTCTAGCACATCTTCAGCTGCGAAATCTGCTTTACCAACTGAACAATGGATAATACCATTTTTATCAGTTCTATAGCGTACCTGCCCAGACTTAGCATCTTTAACTGCTGCTTCTACGTTTGTAGTAACAGTTCCAACTTTAGGGTTAGGCATCAAACCTCTTGGACCAAGGACTTGACCTAATTGACCTACAATTCGCATTGCGTCTGGAGTTGCAATAACGACATCGAAGTCCATTTTACCCGCTTTAATTTGGTCAGCTAAATCTTCAAAACCAACGATATCAGCACCAGCGTCTTTTGCTTTGGTTGCATTATCGCCTTGAGCGAATACAGCAACACGTACTACTTTACCAGTACCTTTTGGTAGGTTAGTAGATGAGCGAACAACTTGGTCAGATTTACGAGGATCAACCCCTAAGTTAACACTGATATCTAAGCTTTCACGAAATTTTGCTGAAGCAAATTGCTTTAATACAGCAACAGCATCGCTAACAGTATAAAAATGATTTGGCTTAACTACTGATGCAATATTCTTTTGTTTCTTAGTTACTTTTGCCATGGTGACCCCTTATTCTAAACCTTCAACTTCAATACCCATGCTACGCGCAGTACCTGCAATACTTCTAACTGCTGCTGCTAAATCTGCTGCAGTTAAATCAGGTGCCTTAAGCTTCGCGATTTCTTCAAGTTTACTGACGTGAAGTTTAGCCACTTTCTTAGTGTTAGGTGTACCACTTCCACTTGCAATACCTGCAGCTTTCTTCAATAGAACTGAAGCTGGAGGAGTCTTAGTGATAAAGGTGAAGCTGCGATCACTATAAACTGTAATAACAACGGGAATAGGTAAGCCTTGTTCCAATTGTTGTGTTGCAGCGTTAAATGCTTTACAGAATTCCATGATGTTCACACCACGTTGACCTAACGCAGGTCCGACTGGTGGACTTGGGTTCGCCTTACCGGCTGGAATTTGTAACTTAATATATGCTTCTACTTTTTTTGCCATATTTACTCCTTGCGGGTCAAACACTAGTTTCAGCGAAAAAATAACTTTGTCGACTAAATTTCTAGCTCCCCTGTTTACAAAAAAAGCCTGACCAGCAGTATACCGTAGATTGAACATCTACAGTAAAGAATGCTGGTCTAGGCACTTAACAAACTATGTCTTTTCAACTTGACTAAATTCAAGTTCAACAGGAGTAGAGCGTCCAAAAATAAGAACTGCCACTCTTAGTCTGTTTTTCTCATAGTTAACTTCTTCAACAACGCCGTTGAAGTCAACAAACGGTCCTTCTTTAACCCGGATAACTTCGCCAGGTTCGAAGAGAATTTTTGGTCTGGGTTTAGTAACCCCGTCCTCAACACGTTGCATAATTGCACGTGCTTCTTTATCTGTAATTGGTGTAGGAGTTTGACTGGTTCCGCCAATAAAGCCCAATACACGAGGAATTGCACGAATCATATGCCAAGTTTGATCATCCATAACCATGTTCACTAAAACATAGCCGGGGAAGAACTTGCGTGTGCTTTTGCGCTTTTGTCCAGAACGCATTTCAACCACTTCTTCAGAAGGAACTACAACTTCACCAATTTTATCTTGTAAATTGTGGTGTACTGCACGAGACGAAATTTCGCGCATAACAAAATTCTCATAACCTGAGTAGGCATGTACTACATACCATTGCTTTGACTTCTGCTCTTCCACCGAATTCACCCTAAATGAGTTATTTTAGCAATTGCCCACATCATTAGTGAATCTATTCCCCAGAGAATAAATCCAGTTAATGTAACCATAACAATAACAATAGTTGTTGTCTGTATCGTCTCTTGACGTGTAGGCCAAACAACTTTTAACAATTCAATTTTTGACTCTTGAGCAAATTGATAAACTTGTTTGCCTGTAGTTGTTAGGTAAGCAAAAAACATAGACAGTAAGAACCACGCTAGCCATACCATAGACTGAACTGGTCCTGAAAAAGTGTAATAGTAGGTGCAAAAGAACGCGCCAGCAGTTACTAAAGCCACAGCTAGCCAAGATAAAATATCTTTTGTCTTATTTGGATTTTCGTTTGAACTTTTCATATTCACTTGTAGTTGGCAGGCCAGGAGGGAATCGAACCCCCAACCTGCGGTTTTGGAGACCGCCACTCTGCCAATTGAGCTACTGGCCTAAATTTACTTGGCATGCGTCATTGTTAACGCATGCCAACATTCTACCTTACTCTATAATTTTCGCAACAACACCGGCGCCTACTGTACGGCCACCTTCCCGAATTGCGAAACGTAAACCTTCATCCATCGCAATAGGAGCATGTAGGTTAATTACTAATTGTACGTTATCGCCTGGCATTACCATTTCTACACCTTCCGGCAAGTCACAAGTACCTGTTACGTCGGTTGTTCTGAAATAGAATTGAGGTCTGTAACCATTGAAGAATGGAGTATGACGTCCGCCTTCTTCTTTTGATAACACGTACACTTCTGCTTCAAATTTAGTGTGTGGCTTAATTGTGCCTGGCTTAGCCAATACTTGACCACGCTCAACTTCATCACGCTTAGTTCCACGTAATAACACACCAACGTTGTCTCCAGCGCGTCCTTCGTCCAACAACTTACGGAACATTTCTACTCCAGTACAAGTTGTCTTAGTTGTATCGTGGATACCAACAATTTCAATCTCTTCACCAACTTTAACAATTCCGCTCTCAACACGGCCAGTTACTACTGTACCACGTCCAGAAATTGAGAATACGTCTTCGATTGGTAATAAGAATGCTTTATCAATGTTACGAACTGGCTCAGGAATGTATGAATCCATTGTATCAACCAGTTTTTCAATTGCTTTAACACCAATATCACTCTCGTCGCCTTCCAGTGCTTTCAGCGCTGAACCAACAACGATAGGAATGTCATCGCCAGGGAAGTCGTAGCTGCTTAATAAATCACGTACTTCCATCTCAACTAACTCTAACAGCTCAGGATCATCAACCATGTCTGCTTTGTTCATGAACACAACAATGTATGGTACACCAACTTGGCGTGACAATAGAATGTGTTCTCTAGTTTGTGGCATTGGGCCATCAGCTGCTGATACTACTAAAATCGCTCCGTCCATTTGCGCAGCACCAGTGATCATGTTCTTAACATAGTCAGCGTGTCCTGGGCAGTCTACGTGCGCATAGTGTCTTGTAGCTGATTCATATTCTACGTGAGCAGTAGAAATTGTAATTCCACGCTCTCTTTCTTCTGGCGCAGCATCGATTTGGTCGTAAGCCTTAGCTGTACCACCGAATTTCTTCGCCATAATTGTCGTAATTGCTGCAGTTAAAGTTGTTTTACCATGGTCAACGTGACCAATAGTACCCACGTTAACGTGCGGCTTCTTACGCTCAAATTTTTCCTTCGCCATTGGAAAGTCTCCCCATATGCTAAATTAATATTTCATGGTGCCCACAACTGGACTCGAACCAACGACCTCTTCCTTACCAAGGAAGTGCTCTACCGCCTGAGCTATGTGGGCTTATATATATGCTTAAATAATTATATAAGCAAACATCTTCACTGTAATTGGAGCGGGTGATGGGAATCGAACCCACGCTATCAGCTTGGAAGGCTGAAGTTCTACCATTGAACTACACCCGCTATTTTTTTCTTCTTAATACTGGTGGAGGGGGAAGGATTCGAACCTTCGAAGGCAGAGCCGTCAGATTTACAGTCTGATCCCTTTGACCGCTCGGGAACCCCTCCAAAAAGAACGCTATTGTCTTTTAAGATGCTATGATTGTCAATCAAATTGATTGACGGCCAACTTAATTTAGATGGTGCCGGCACCAGGAATCGAACCCGGGACCTACTGATTACAAGTCAGTTGCTCTACCAACTGAGCTACGCCGGCATGTATCGCTCACTTACATAGTGTAAGTACTTTTGTGACTTTACAACCCGTCACTTTAATAAAACCCTGGCGATGACCTACTTTCACATGAGGAGACCTCACACTATCATTGGCGCATGTCTGTTTCACTTCTGAGTTCGAGATGGATTCAGGTGGTTCCAGACCGCTATTGTCGCCAGGAAAACTCGTTTTATGCTCATTGCAGCCATTATACCGCAATTTCGCATTAGGTAAATAAAGAGTGCGCTTTTTTTTGCGCTTCGTAACACTCGCTATTCTGTAGTGCTTTGTTCCCAAAGCAACTCAGATTATATGGTCAAGACAATCAGCCAATTAGTACAAGTTAGCTTCACACATTACTGCGCTTCCACACCTTGCCTATCAACGTCGTAGTCTTCAACGGGCTTCATGGGAAAACTCATCTTGAGGGAGGCTTCCCGCTTAGATGCTTTCAGCGGTTATCCCGTCCGAACTTAGCTACCCGGCGATGCGACTGGCGTCACAACCGGTACACCAGAGGTTCGTCCACTCCGGTCCTCTCGTACTAGGAGCAGCTCCTCTCAATTTTCCTACGCCCACGGCAGATAGGGACCGAACTGTCTCACGACGTTCTAAACCCAGCTCGCGTACCACTTTAAATGGCGAACAGCCATACCCTTGGGACCTGCTTCAGCCCCAGGATGTGATGAGCCGACATCGAGGTGCCAAACACCGCCGTCGATATGAACTCTTGGGCGGTATCAGCCTGTTATCCCCGGAGTACCTTTTATCCGTTGAGCGATGGCCCTTCCATACAGAACCACCGGATCACTAAGACCAACTTTCGTTCCTGCTCGAGCCGTCGCTCTCGCAGTCAAGCACCCTTATGCCTTTACACTCTTGGTACGATGTCCGACCGTACCGAGGGTACCTTTGTGCTCCTCCGTTACTCTTTGGGAGGAGACCGCCCCAGTCAAACTACCCATCATACACTGTCCTCATCCCCGATTAGGGGACCAAGTTAGAACCTCAATAATAACAGGGTGGTATTTCAAGGTCGGCTCCATATGAACTAGCGTTCATACTTCAAAGCCTCCCACCTATCCTACACAGTTATCATCAAAGTCCAGTGCAAAACTATAGTAAAGGTTCACGGGGTCTTTCCGTCTAGCCGCGGGTACACTGCATCTTCACAGCGATTTCAATTTCACTGAGTCTCGGGTGGAGACAGTGTGGCCATCGTTACGCCATTCGTGCAGGTCGGAACTTACCCGACAAGGAATTTCGCTACCTTAGGACCGTTATAGTTACGGCCGCCGTTTACTGGGGCTTCGATCAAGAGCTTCTCCCTAAGGATAACCCCATCAATTAACCTTCCAGCACCGGGCAGGCGTCACACCCTATACGTCTTCTTACGAATTTGCAGAGTGCTGTGTTTTTAATAAACAGTCGCAGCCACCTGGTCTCTGCGGCCCTCACCAGCTTTGTTACGTAAAGTAACTAACCAGCAAGGGCGTACCTTCTCCCGAAGTTACGGTACCATTTTGCCTAGTTCCTTCACCCGAGTTCTCTCAAGCGCCTTAGTATTCTCTACCTGTCCACCTGTGTCGGTTTGCGGTACGGTTCTCTGTAAGTTATGGCTAGCAGCTTTTCCTGGGAGCCGGGCATCAATGACTTCGCTGTACACCGAAGTGTCAGCACCACATCACACCTCAGGGTTAGCAGTAAACCGGATTTGCCAAGTCTACCCCCCTACATGCACGTACCAGGACAACCAACGCCTGGCTCATCTAGCCTTCTCCGTCCCCACATCACCACTTACAAAAAGTCCAGGAATATTAACCTGGTTCCCATCGACTACGCTCTTCAGCCTCGCCTTAGGGGCCGACTCACCCTGCTCCGATTAACGTCGTGCAGGAAACCTGGGACTTCCGGCGTGAGGGCTTTTCACCCTCATTATCGTTACTCATGTCAGCATTCGCACTTCTGATACCTCCAGCAGACTTCTCAATCCACCTTCATCAGCCTACAGAACGCTCCCCTACCACGTGCACTTAGTGCACATCCGCAGCTTCGGTGACTAGTTTTAGCCCCGTTACATCTTCCGCGCAGGCCGACTCGACCAGTGAGCTATTACGCTTTCTTTAAAGGGTGGCTGCTTCTAAGCCAACCTCCTGGCTGTCTATGCCTTCCCACATCGTTTCCCACTTAACTAGTACTTGGGGACCTTAGCTGGCGGTCTGGGTTGTTTCCCTCTTCACGACGGACGTTAGCACCCGCCGTGTGTCTCCCGTGATTCAATTAGCCGGTATTCGGAGTTTGCATCGGTTTGGTAAGCCATGACAGCCCCCTAGCCGAAACAGTGCTCTACCCCCAACAATCATTCACGAGGCGCTACCTAAATAGCTTTCGGGGAGAACCAGCTATCTCCGGGCTTGATTAGCCTTTCACTCCTAGCCACACGTCATCCGATAATTTTTCAACATTACCCGGTTCGGACCTCCAGTTGGTGTTACCCAACCTTCATCCTGCACATGGCTAGATCGCCCGGTTTCGGGTCTACTCACAGCGACTCGCGCCCTATTCAGACTCGATTTCTCTACGGCTTCCTTATTCAGTTAACCTCGCCACTGAAAGTAACTCGCTGACCCATTATACAAAAGGTACGCAGTCACACAGCCTAAGCCATGCTCCCACTGCTTGTACGCAAACGGTTTCAGGTTCTATTTCACTCCCCTCTCCGGGGTTCTTTTCGCCTTTCCCTCACGGTACTGGTTCACTATCGGTCAGTAAGTAGTATTTAGCCTTGGATGATGGTCCACCCATATTCAACCAGGATTTCACGTGTCCCGGCCTACTTGTTCGCGTG